>JBHHVM010000191.1:0-6756 GCA_046754265.1 Phycisphaerae bacterium | reverse complement strand
CCGCGCTCCGAACGAAACCTGCATCGCCCCAACGCGTACAGACCGGCCAACCGCAATTCCTCCGACTCTGACTCCAGCAGGGCCCCAAACGCTGCCGGGCCCACCAATCTGGCCCGTCGCCCCAGGGCAATGGCCGCCCGGGCCGCCACCACCGGATCGCCATCGTCCAACAGTCCGACCAACAACTCCCCAACGGCTGCATCATCCTGCCCGGCGAATCCAAGCGCCCAAGCCGCCATGGGCCGACCCGGCGCGACGCCATCCCGTAGCGCCTCAATCGCCAATCGAGTGCCAAGGCGCGTCCCCCGCAGACTCCACAGCATCGTCCGGCCCACGCCCCCCTGTCCTTCTGAGGAGTGCTGCTCGATCCACCGCTCCAAGACGTCGGGCCCCAACCACGACAGGCTGATCCAAGCCGCGTCGCGAACCGCGGGCAATGCGTCCGACAGCGCCGACGCCAAGACCTCCGACTTCGCTTTTTCCGCCGGCAAACAAGCCGCTGCCGTCCACACCACCGCCTCGCGTACACTTCCGTCATGCGCATTGACCAGCCGTTCGAGCGCTTCACCCAGATCATCCCTGTCGCACAACCCGATGTGCTGCAAAGCGTCCAGCGCCGCCAGCCGGACACCCTTATCATCGTGACCCAGTCGAAGGATCTCCCGGCGAATGCGATGGGCCTTTGTGCGGTGATCCCCGTTCCATCGACCGGCTGCCTCCAGCCAACCGGCCAGCAGTTCAAACCGGTCCTCGCCGGCGTCGTCGAGCATTTCGTCCACGACATCAGCCGGGACCGTCAACCGCTCCAGCATCCACACGGCAATCGCGTCCACAGCCCGTCGCCGGTTCAGGTCGCCCGTCTCAGCCTCATTCACCAAGGCGTCCAGTAGCGTCCGGGCCACACGCTCATCGCGCACTGCCCGCGCCGCTAGCCGGTTCATCGCCTCGAGCTGTTCAGCCGGGTCGCCATGCTCCAATCTGTATAGGTAGTACTGCTTGGAAACCCGGGGCCAGGCCAGCGTACCCGCCACCAGACCGGTGGCGGCCAATACCAGCACCAGCATCACACGCCTCAGCAAACGTTCAGCCTGGGGCGATCGAGTTGTATCGTTCGGCAGGAAAATCGCGGATTCCCTATCGCGTCATGGGCCACGGGCCGCCCGCGTAGTGAAGCGGCACCACGGTGCGACCGATAATAGGTGGGGATTGCCCCCATTGGAAACGGGCCTGGCGACCATGACCCCGGATGTCTCCATCATCTTGGCCACCTTCAACCGGCGGGAGATCACCTGCCGCACCCTCGAAAAACTGTTCGGGCCCTGCGCCCCCACGGTGCCCTACGAGGTTCTGGTGGTGGACAACGCCTCCACCGACGGCACAGCCGAGGCGATTCGCGCTTCATTCAGCCAAGTCCGGCTAATCTCTGCCCCCCGCAACCTGGGAAGCTGCGCCAAGTCCCTGGCCGTCGATCCAGCCGGTGGGCGCTACATCCTGTTCCTGGACGACGATTCCTACCCACGCCCGGGCAGCGTCGAGCGGATGATCCGACAATTTGACAACCACCCCCGCCTGGGGGCAGCCGGTTTCCGCGTCCACCTGCCCGACGGGCGCCAGGAGTGTAGCGCCTTTCCCGACGTCTTTGTCGGCTGCGGCGTGGGGTTTCGAGCCGACGCCCTACGCGAGGTTGGCGGTCTGGACCCCACCTTGTTCATGCAAGCCGAGGAGTACGACCTGAGTTTCCGACTCGTCAATGCTGGCTGGCAGGTGCGTACTTTCGGCGATCTGCACGTCGAGCACCTCAAGACGCCACTTTCCCGCCGTAGCGAGCGAACCGTCTACTACGACATTCGCAACAACCTGATCGTCGCCGCCCGCTACCTGCCCGATGACGCCCTGGACCTGTACCGCCACGATTGGCTGTTGCGCTACGGCTGGTTGGCTGCTGCCGATCGGCGATGGCGGCCCTATTGGCGAGGCGCTGTTGCCGGATGGCTTGCGGGCTTGTCCGATCGCCCAAAATACGCCCGCCGCCGGCTAAGCCAACCCGCCTTCGAGACGCTGTTCCGGTGGGACCAGGTCGCCGCCCACCTGCAGGACCTTGCCGCGGCCGGTGCCCGTCGCATCATCCTGGCCGATTGGGGCAAGAACGTCCTGGCCTTCTATCTGGGTGCCAAGTTGGCTGGGCTGACCATCCAGGCCATCGGCGACGACCATTTCACCCGCCCCAACCGGCACTATCGCAATCTGCCCATCCTCACGCTCGACCAGGCCCTCAATCAGCCCTGCGACGCGGTGGTGGTGGCCAATACCTCCCCCGTTCACGCCCAGCGAACCCGCGACCGCCTGGCGAATCTGACCCCCCTGCCGGTCCACTGCTGGTTCGCAGCCGATAGCCAAATCCACCACCAGCCAAACCAAAACAGTCCAAGGCCCGCTCCCACAACGACCGATAAGACGCTAGAGGGTGTGGTCACCGTCGTCGGATGACCCCTCACCTTGCTGCTGACGAAAGGACCCAACGTGCCAAAACGCGCGCTCATCACCGGCGTCACCGGCCAAGACGGCTCCTACCTCTGCGAGCTGCTCCTGGCCAAGGGCTACCAGGTCCACGGCATCATGCGCCGGTGCAGTTCGTTCACCACCGGCCGCATCGACCACCTTTACGAAGATTTCCACGCTGATGACGTCCGCCTGCGCCTCCATTATGGTGACCTGCTCGACCCGCTGAGCCTTCGCCGCATCATCGGGGACGTTCACCCCCACGAGGTCTACAACCTGGCTGCCCAATCCCACGTCAAAACCAGCTTCGACCAGCCCGCCTACACGGCTGAGGTCGTGGGCCTGGGCACGCTCAACCTGCTCGAGGCCATCCGCGACTATCAAGACCACACCGGCCAACAGGTCCGCTTCTACCAGGCCTCCAGCAGCGAAATGTACGGCAACACGCCCCACTGCCCCCAGTCCGAGACCACCCCCTTCGCACCGCGAAGCCCCTATGCCTGTGCCAAGGCCTACGCCTTCTGGCAAACGGTCAACTATCGCGAAGCCTACGGCCTGTTCGCCTGCAACGGCATCTTGTTCAACCACGAATCCCCCCGCCGCGGCGAAACCTTTGTGACCCGCAAAGTCACTAGAGCCGCCGCACGCATCAAGCTGGGCCTGCAAGACAAGCTCTACATGGGCAACCTGGATGCCCGCCGCGACTGGGGTTTTGCCGGCGACTACGTCGAAGCCATGTGGCTCATGCTGGCCCACGACACGCCCGACGACTACGTCGTGGCCACCGGCGATTCCCACACCGTACGCGAATGGCTGGACGAGGTTTTCGGCTACCTGGACCTGGATTGGGGCCAATACGTCGAGATCGACCCCCGCTACCTCCGCCCCGCCGAGGTCGATCACCTCGAAGGCGACGCCTCCAAAGCCCATAGCATCCTGGATTGGCACCCGCAGGTAGGTTTCACCGAACTGGCCCGAATGATGACCGAGGCCGATATGGAAATCGCCCAAAAGGAGCACACCCTGGCACTCGCCGGATACTCAGCCTAAAAAACAAGTTGAACCACAGAGGCACAGAGTCACAGAGGTGGCCCAATGGATTAGTGGTCGTTCAGCCTTCTTCGTTCTCAGTGTCTCTGTGCCTCTGTGGTCAATTCTTTTTTCTGAAGCGCAGCCCCGTTCGCATGGGAAAAGACCTCACATGACCGACACCGCATTCTGGTCCAACAAAAGCGTCACCGTCACCGGCGGCGCCGGCTTCTTAGGCCAACGCGTCTGTGCCGCCCTTCAAGAACGTGGCTGCCCCAGCATCTTCGTCCCCCGCAGCGCCGATTACGACCTAACCGAACCGGCCGCCGTCACCCGCCTGTACGATGACGCCCAGCCCGATATGATCATCCACCTGGCCGCGGAGGTCGGAGGCATCGGCGCCAACCAACAACAACCGGGCCGATTCTGCTACGCCAACCTGGCCATGGGCCTGCACCTCATCGAAGAAGGCCGAAGACGAAACCTGCAAAAGTTCGTCCAGGTCGGAACCGTCTGCGCCTACCCCAAACATTGCCCCACGCCCTTCCGCGAAGACGACCTCTGGAAAGGCTACCCCGAAGAAACCAACGCCCCCTATGGTCTGGCCAAAAAAATGCTCCTCGTCCTGCTCCAAGCCTACCGCCAACAATACAACTTCAACGGCATCTACCTCCTGCCCGCCAACATGTACGGCCCGGGCGACAACTTCGACCTCCAAACCTCCCACGTCATCCCAGCCCTGATCCGAAAATTCGCCCACGCAGTCGAGACCAACGCCAAAACGGTCGAATGTTGGGGTACCGGAAACCCCAGCCGAGAGTTTCTGTACGTGGACGATGCGGCCGAAGGTATCCTCACCGCCGCCCGAACCTACAACGGACCCGACCCCATCAACCTGGGCACCGGCCAAGAAGTCACCATCGCCGACCTGGCCGATCAAATCGCCGGCCTGACCAATTTCACCGGCCAAATCAAATACAACCCCACCCAACCCGACGGCCAACCCCGCCGAACCCTGTCCACCGATCGAGCCACCCAACAACTAAACTGGCAAGCCAAAACCAACCTACAAACCGGCCTGACCCAAACCCTCCAATGGTGGAAAACAAATGGCCGCCACCCTTTCCCTCAACCGACCACCGCCACCTAACCCCCGGCGCCCTCAGCATCACGACCGGCGGCGAAGCAGTGCCAACGCTCCGACACCCAGCAGCGCCAGCGCCCCGGGTTCGGGAATATAGTTTTCGTCAAATCGATGGGAAAAGTTGGTCTCGGCGAAATCCCAGACCTTGATATTGTCAGAAACCCACTTGTCAAAGCCGCCGGCGTCGGGGCTCGATCCGAGCAGGAAGCTGTCCTCGAGGTCCATGCCTGCGGGATTCCAGAGATCGGACGTCGCTCCCACAAGGGCGCCATCTCGATAGACGCGAACCGTGTCTGCCGATCCGTCTATGCCATCGATATCCCAGGATATGGCCGCATGCACCGGCACCCCCGGAACGGCGACGAACTGGGTCGCTTCGTCTGGAGTCCGGGCATGCAAGCCATCAAACCGAATTCCCCCGTAGAACCCCTGGCCGGTTACGCCGTCCCCCCAGAAGAGATAGACGTTGCCTCTGTTGTCGGGGGCCGTTGGGCCGGAAACAGGCCTTCCCACCAGGGCGAAAAAGCCATACTGAAACGGAACGGGGTTCGGCACTTTGGGGTTGATCCACAACTCGACCGTGCCCCTGGAACTCAAATCGTGCAGCACGGAACCCGGAAACTGAACGGCTTCCCCGTGCAGGTTTGATGTCCGCACGTATCCGTTACCGTGCTGGCCTGGCTCGTAGGCATAGTCCGTGCCCAAAAGAGTCCCGTTCGGTCCGATCTCACTGTTGAGCACCTCCTGATCACTGCCCAACCTGTTCCACAAGACAGGATTCGCATTCACGCCGGCTGCAAAGACAAACCCCACCAACGCCGTCACCATGACCCATGTTGTAGTCGCTTGAGTTTTCATCGGATTCACCCCTTTTCGAGATGCTTAGACATTCCCCGGCGCGCCGTGCGCCGGCGCTTGATCCTGCACGAACACCAAACAGCCGGTTCCGGAACGGCAATCTGCGAGCCAACGTTGGGCTTACCCCACCTGGGCGCGCGAACGGCGCTTCGACGCATCTTCGCCCCGTATCGCAACGGCCACGTGCGGCCGAATTCGTCCGTGGCGGACCGTCAACGGCAAACAGCCCCGCTTAACCCGCCCTCAACAGGCGGGCCGCAGGTGCTGAGCCATTGAAGAACAATAGTTCCCCATATGTTTAGAGCATTGTCGCGGAGTTTATCACCCGGTAGGCTCCAATGCAAGCAAGATTCGGCATGCTTGGTATGCCGATGGCAACACATCTCGCGGGCAATCGGCCAAGCCGATTCAGCGCAAAGTCCCACTGCAACGTACCGCGCATTGACCAGCATCACTTGCTGCGCATTCCATACTATTCGGCAATCGCACGGCAGCGGACTTCCTCTTCCCGTCAAACAAAAACCGTCATCCATTGCGCGAAACGCGAGCAAGCCCACGTGGCTCTTGATCTTTGCTCCGCGAAACTCGAACCCGAGATCGGCGTCGAACTACACCCCCAACTGCGCGTTTTCACCGGTCACGCATCAGATGCCAGCCGTTCCCGCTGACGCAACCGTTCAAAGATCGTGGGTCAGGGCATCGACCCGACATTCTTTAGCGGCGTGCGCCCCGCACGCCGGGTGCCAGAATGCAGTGCTTCGCGTCCTGGAGGGACGGCTGAAAGGGAACGTCGACCTGCCGTTATGATGTGGCAGCAGGATCCCCTGCCCTACATGGCGTTGCCTGAGCTGTCACGGCCCCTCGGGCATCCGTCGCGGGCGAAGCAAGTGGATTTGGGCAGGCGTATTCGTTACACTGGCCAAGCTGCACCCCGGACCGGTGATTGGAGGTGACTGAGGCCGCATCGGAGGAGGATCATGACGCGATCGTCCAGGCCGATCGTGGATACATTGATGTAGACGCACCCAATCGTGCCGGATGTTGCTCGGACAGTTCCGGTCATACAATCCGTCAAACCCGAGGAGGTGGCGCCGATGTTTCCAACCATCACCCAGACCAGTCGGCGGGTGCTGAGCCTGCTAGCCGTTGCAGTCGTGTCCGCCGGGCCTCAGATTGCACAATCCGGCCCGCTATTCGATAACCCCGAATTCAACGTGGGCGCTAAC
>JBHHVM010000190.1:0-6765 GCA_046754265.1 Phycisphaerae bacterium | reverse complement strand
AAGGGGGGAGGTGCGGATGGCAAGGGGGTTGTTTCGGGGGCGCAAGCGGTTATACTGGCTGGGCTTAGGCCCGAATTGGGGCTGGTTGGCTGAAGTTCCGGTAATCAGGGAGGTGGCTGTGGCCGTTAGGCTGAGACTCAAACGCATGGGGCGGCGGCATCGTCCGTTCTATCGCATCGCGGCCATGGACTCGCGCGCCCAGCGAGATGGCCGTGTCATCGAGGAATTGGGCCATTTCGATCCGGTCGAGCCTGACGAGGGCAAGCAGATCGTCGTCAAGCAGGACCGTATTGACTATTGGCTGGGCGTGGGGGCTCAACCCACCGATACGGTCAAGAAGCTGATCGAGCGAGCACGTTCGGCGTTGTCGGGCGGCTAAGCTGCTGCCGGCGGTGGCGCCATGCGTATCGATGTTCTGACCCTCTTCCCCGAGTTGTTTGACGCGTTTTGCCAAACGAGTATCGTGGGCAGGGCGGTGTCGGGTGGATTGGTCGAGGTCGTTCGGACCAACTATCGGGACTTCTCCAAGGATCGTCATCGCAGCGTGGACGATCGGCCTTTTGGCGGTGGGCCCGGCATGGTGATGATGTGCGGACCGGTCTTCGCGGCCGTCGAGCACATTGAGGGCGGCTTAAAGGCCCTGCCGACGCGAGTCCTTTTGACTCCCCAAGGGCGGCCATTGACCCAGGCGCTGGTGGCCGATCTGGCCCGGGCCGAAAACCTGCTGCTGCTGTGCGGCCATTACGAAGGGTTCGACGAGCGAATCCGCGAAGGGCTGGCCCCAGTGGAGGTCTCGATCGGCGACTATGTTTTGTCCGGTGGCGAGCCGGCGGCGATGGTGCTGATCGATGCGGTGGTGCGGTTGTTGCCCGGAGCGTTGGGCGACCCGAACTCGGCCTTGGAGGAATCGTTTAGCGACGGGCTGTTGGAGTATCCCCAGTACACCCGGCCCAGGGAGTTTCAAGGCATGAGCGTCCCGGAGGTGCTGCTCTCGGGCGACCATGCCAAGTTGGAGGCCTGGCGTCGCCAGCAGGCCCTTTTGCGAACACAGTCCCGACGTCCGGACCTGTTGGAGGACGCGGAGGAATCGAAGCGGCAAAACCGGCATGCGGACCCCGCGGCCGGCGGTAACCCCAGTCAGGTGACGCGTTCCAGAGGCGTTTGAGCGCCAGAGGTCAAGCCAATCATGAGCCACAAACTGATCGACATCGTGGAGAGCAAATGCCTCAAGCGCCAGATCCCCGAGTTTCACGTGGGCGACACGGTCGATGTGTCCACCCGGATTCGGGAGGGGGCCAAGGAGCGCACGCAGGTTTTCAACGGGGTGGTCATCGCCCGAGGCGGGCGAGGCATCAACGAGCGGTTCACCGTTCGGCGCATCGTCAACAATGAGGGCGTGGAGCGGCTCTTCATGGTGCATTCGCCCATGGTCTTGAACGTAGGGGTCAAGCGCCGCGGCAAGGTCCGCCGGGCCAAACTTTACTTCCTGCGGGATCGGGTGGGTAAGGCCCGCCGCCTGCGAGAGCTGCGGATCCGCAAGTCCAAGCAGGACAAGGAAAGCAGTGCGTCCGCCGGGTCGGCCGAGTCGGAGCCTCAGCTCGTCGGCGCGTCGTGAAGCTCGGAGCGGCCGGTGAGAAGATTGCCGCCCGCGCCTTGCGCCGCGACGGTTATCGCATCACGGCCCGCAATTATTCCTGCCCGGTGGGCGAGATCGATCTGGTTGCACTGGATGGCGACACCATCGTCTTTGTGGAAGTCAAGACCCGCCGTAGCGGCCAATCGGCCGATCCGGAAGCGAACGTCCACCGCGAGAAGCGCCGCCGCCTGACCAGGGCGGCCAAGTACTACCTGATGCAGAAGAAGGTCCAGGGCCAGCCATGTCGGTTCGATGTGGTCTCGGTAGTGACGGACCCGGGTTCGGATCGGCCTGAAGTCGAGCACTTCGTCGACGCCTTCGGCCCGACACCCAGGTGAGCGGCATGGGGTTGGTCGATTCACACGCTCATCTGACCGATGCCCATCTGGCTGAGGACTTGGACGGCGTCCTGACCCGGGCTGCCCAGGCCGGTGTGGAACAGATCATTTCCATCGCATCGGACGTGGCTGATACGGCGCGGGCCATCGACTTGGCCCGGCGGTACGAGGGCGTTTTTGCGACGGCGGGGATCCACCCCCACGAAGCGGCCAAGACCGCCGATGGCGATTTCGCCAAGCTGGAAAGCTTGCTTTCCGAGGATCAAGTGGTGGCCCTGGGCGAGATCGGCCTGGATTACCACTATGATTTTGCGGACCGGCAGACGCAGCAGGCGGTGTTTGCGGGCCAGTTGCGGCTGGGGGCGGAACGGTCCTTGCCGTTGGTGATCCACTGTCGGGAGGCGCTGGCGGATACGGTTCGACTGCTCAACGAGCATGGCTTTGCCGATCGACCGGTAGTGTTCCACTGTTTCTCGGGCTCGGTCGAAGACGCGGCCGTCGTGGCCGATCATGGCTGGCGGTTGTCCTTTACGGGGCTGGTGACCTACAA
The DNA here is from genome assembly GCA_046754265.1 of Phycisphaerae bacterium. GTDB lineage: Bacteria > Planctomycetota > Phycisphaerae > UBA1845 > UBA1845 > OFTM209. The sequence continues at coordinate 4,241 of JBHHVM010000190.1, read as the reverse complement.
GTCAGCCAAGAGCGTCCAAGAGGTGGCCCGGACCTACCCGGCCGATCGGTTGATGATCGAGACGGATGCGCCGTATATGTCGCCGGTTCCCATGCGCGGTCGGTTTCCCAACGAGCCCGCCCATCTGATACACACGGCCAAGTTCCTGGCGGAGTTGACCGGTTGCCCGGTCGCGGCTTTGATCGGCCAAACCGCGGCCAACACCCGCGAGTTTTTTGGTTTGCCCGATCCGGCTTAGGAATTTATTTGCGGGTGTAGGTGATGTGGAGTGTCTTGAACATCTTTCCGTCGGCGTCGTCCTTGAACAGCTCGAAGGTGTAGGTTTTTGGATCGACGATGCGGGTGATGGACTTGGTGCGGACAGGCTTGCCGGTGGTGGGGTCGTTGAGGCGTCCCTTCAAGGTGAAGACTTTTCCAGTTTTATCGCATGAACCCAGTGAAGTCAGAACGGCTGTGCCGGCGGTGTCCAGCCACACGCTGGTGTAGAGGTGCTTGACGTTGTCGTAGCCCAGGGCCCCCAACCCCTGGTAGGGCGGGTCTTTGGATTTGCTCTTGTATTCCTGGCCGACGAATCGGCCGTCCAGCATCCAGAAATTGCTCAGGGTGCCCTTGCCCTCCTCGACGGGTTCGCCCCGGTGAGGCCAAGCGCTGCTGACGGCGTTCCAGTTGCCGATCAAGGCTTCAAGCCGTTTGTGTTGCGGGCCGGGTCGGGCAATCTTGGAGACGGCGGCTTGGGGCGCCTTTGGAGGGGGAGCGTCTGCCTGGGGTTGGTTGTTGTGAGCGATGCCGCTGCTCGCGCAAGCAGGTAAGCCCGCCAAGACGCCGGCCAGAAGCAGATTGCCTAATCGGCGGGTTGGCCGTGGCGGCCGACGGTTTCGATCGTTCATGGCGGTGACCCCGTTGCGCGTCGCGGGCTTCGAAGCCCGAGTGGACTAGGCTTTATCTGAAACCAGTGATCGAAAAATGGTCTTTTCCGGGCGTTGTTGCGTAGGGCGACTGCGCCCGGTTCTTGGAACGTTCCGGCGGGCGAGGCGCCCGCCGCTACAAGGTTTCAGACACAGCCTAATTCCTCCCGCAGCACTGCTTGTATTTCTTGCCGCTGCCACAGGGGCAGGGTTCGTTGCGTTTGGGTTTTTGTCCGCTTCGAATGGTATCGGCCGGCGGCGGCAGGGGTTCGTCGTCTTCGCCGGGAAGCTGCTTGCTGCGGGCGTCCTGACGCTCGCGTCGCTTGTGGTATCGCTCGCTGGCATCATCGGCGCTTAGGGCCATGTTTCGTCCTTTCGTGGTGACTTCTGTTGTGAGCCTGAGCCATCTTGGGCATTATACCCGCAGGACGGCGGTCGTGGAAACAGGAGCGGTCGCCTTGCGGTGCGGCGGGCCCATACTTGTGGCCGATGTCACCCGGTCTATAATCGCCGGTCGCTTCTTGGGTATCGTCTCGAGGATGTACTGACTCCATGAGCGCCCGTTACCGTCTGGTGTTAGCCCTGATGGCCATTGTCGCCGTCTTCTTCATCGGGGCGGGGGGGTACGTGGTCCTGGAGGGGGCGTCCTTCGGTGATGCCGCGTTCATGACCCTGATCACCTTGTCGACGGTGGGCTATGACCAGGTCATCCCCCTGCACGGGAATGGCCGGGTCTGGACGGTGATGATCATCGTCCTGGGCATCGGCGTCGTCTCGGTGGCCTATGCATCGTTATTGACGGTTTTTGTCAGCGGGGAGATTCGGACGGGTTTGGAGAGGCGCAGGGTGCAAATCAAGATCGACAATTTGAATGGGCACACCATTATGTGCGGGTACGGGCGCATGGGAGCCATGACCGCCGAGCGGCTGGTGGCCGACGGCAAGACCGTGGTGGTACTCGAGCGGGACAAGGACCACGGCGCCGAATTGGACGCGGCCAAGCTCCTTTATTTGTTCGGTGACGCGACCGAGGAAGACGTGCTGCGCTCGGCGGGTCTGGAGCGGGCGGCGGCGCTGGTGACCACGCTGCCCAGCGATGCGGACAACCTGTTTATCACGCTGACTGCGCGGGGGCTGCGGTCGGACCTGTACATCGTCAGCCGTTCGGAGCTGCCCAGCACCGAAGCCAAGCTGCACCGGGCCGGTGCCGATCGGGTCATCTGTCCTCAGATCATCGGGGCCAAGCGGATCGCCGACATCCTCACCCGGCCCCACGTGGTCGATTTTTTCGAGGTGGCTGCCCAGGGTGTGGAGCTGGAAATGGCTGAATACTCCGTGAAAACCGGCTCGGCCCTGTGTGACGTGGTGCTGCGGGATTCCCGCCTCCGCCAGCGGACCGGGGCCATGGTGGTGGCCATCAAGCGCCCCGACGGTTCGACCGTCTTCCAACCCGAACCAGACGTTGTTTTTCGCACCGGCGACCAGCTCATCCTGGTGGGCAAATCGGGAACCTCCGAACGGTTGGAGAGCCTGGACGCGTAGGGGGCCTGCCCGGCAGAGATCCATTTCCAAGGCGTTGAGCGATTAGCCCATCGAACTGTATACTCCGCGGTTCTACCCCATCGGGCCCGACGATGCTTGGAGGGCTAACCGGCGGTTCAGACGGGTGGCCTACCTCCTGTGGAGGTGGGGGAGCCCGGCTCGATGGGGGGCGGAGGTCATTCCTAAAAGGGTTCGGCGGCGGTGATTTCGGGATACAAGTTGCTTAGTCAAATCGGCACCGGGGCCCGGTCCACCATTCATAAGGCGGTGGGCACCAGAGATGGAAAGATCTATGCGCTAAAGCGCGTCGTCCGGCAGGATGATGAGGACGACCGGTTCATCGCCCAGGCGTTGACTGAGCACGAGGTTGGCCTGGCGGTGGATCACAAGCACGTGCGCCGATCCGTGGATATTCACCGGGTAAAGAAATGGACCAAGATCAAGGAGTTGTTCGTGGTCCTGGAGTACGTGGAGGGCATGACGCTTGACGCGGCCCGGCCCAATCGGCTGGACGGGTTTCTGGAGATCATGGGTAAGGTGGCCCGGGGTCTGCATGCCCTGCACGAGGTTGGCTACGTTCACGCGGACATGAAGCCCAACAACGTAATTCTGGGCCCCAAAGGCGTGGTCAAAATCATCGACCTGGGCCAAGCCTGCCCGCTGGGCCACCGCAAGGAGCGCATCCAGGGCACGCCGGATTACATCGCCCCCGAGCAAATGCGGCGGATGCCGTTGGACCGGACCACGGACGTCTTCAACCTGGGGGCGACGATGTACTGGGTGTTGACCGAGACGCCGTTTCCGACCCATTATCGGAAGACCGCCCAAGGAGCGGCCCAGGACCTGGTGGGCCCGGAACATGCCCAGACGCCCAAGGAGATCAATCCCAAGCTCCCGGCGGTGTTGTCGCATTTGGTCATGGACTGCTGTAAGGACAACCCGGCAGACCGGCCTGCCGATATGATGCAAGTCCTGGCCCGGTTGGACGTGGTGCTCAAACACTGGAACAAGCAGCGCCGGGAGTTGCTGGCCAAACGCCGTGCGGAACGACAGGATGAGGATAGGACGGACGATGGACAGTTCAATGCAGACGAGGCAACTGATGAGTGACCCGCAGGCGGCCGTCGAAGTTTTCAGGCAGGCCGCCGAGTTTAACCGGCAGAGCGAGTTGCTGGAAGGGGCGGTAATCAAGTTTCCCGATTACGGGCAACTGGTCATGACCGGTGACCTGCACGGGCACTGGCGCAATTTTGAGAAGCTGCGGCGGTTTTGCGATCTTGGTCGGGCCCCGGTGCGGCACGTGGTCCTGCACGAGTTGATTCACGAAGAGCCCGCTTCGTTGGCTGAACCGGACCTGTCGCACCTGATGCTTCTGGCGGCCGCCCATTGGAAATGCGATTTTCCGGACCAGGTCCACTTCCTGCAGAGCAACCACGAGCTGTCGCAGGTGACCGGTCATCAGATCACCAAGGGGGGGCGTATCGTCAATCAGGATTTTGAGCGCGGGGTGAGCGAGACGTACGGCCCCGATGCCGATGCGGTGCTCGAAGCGATGCTGGATTTCATGTCCAGTTATCCCCTGGCGGGGCGGACGGCCAATCGGGTCTTCCTTTCGCATTCCCTGCCGGGGTCTCGCACGCTGAGCGACTTCAAGGCGTCGGACCTGAACCGGACGCTGGGCCCCCAGGACTTGGCGAATCACGGCACGGCCTATGCGCTGGTTTGGGGCCGGCACCAGGGGGCGGAGTTGCTCGATGCGTTGGCTGAGACCTTGGACGTGGATTTGTTTGTCTG
>JBHHVM010000189.1:0-6787 GCA_046754265.1 Phycisphaerae bacterium | reverse complement strand
GCCTGAACCAGTTTCACAAACATGGTGAACCGGTCATCCGGCAGCGGATCGCGCTCCTCTTCGGCGCGGAGGAAATCGTCCTCGACCAGTTCGAGTTCTTCGTCGTCGGGCGGTTGGGGAACGAACCCCAGCGTGATGCGCACCATCATGGGCAGGCTGTTGCCCTGCGCTATCTGCCAGTCATCCCACCAACTGGCCCCGTCGAAGTATTTGAATTCCAGGTACTTGATCTCGGGGGCGTACATTTCTTCTTTGACGGCCACCGCTTCGGATTCGACATTGTCGTCTTCGGAATCAGTGTTAATGATGACGCCCCGGTTGAAGGTCTTGGAGACTTTGCGGACCAGGCCCAGCGAGCGCGGGTTGCCTTCGTCGTCGAGGTTTTCTTCATCCCAGGCGATGTAGTAGCGCACCTCTTGCAGGTCGAACTGGGCGGCGATGGGGTCGTCGGTGACGCCTTGCCTGCGGCTGACGATTTTGTCGGGCAGGACCAGCGTGTTGACCGAGATGCTCTCGTCGAAGCCGATCAGCCCCGGGCCGAACCCGGTCGTATTGCCGCTGGCCTGGCGAATTTCCTTGGCCATCCGGGCCATGACCACGCGGGCCAGTTGCACGTCGCGGGTGCGGGCGGTGCCTTCTTCGGCGGTCTCCAACGCGGAGCCGTAGAACCAAAACACGCTGCCCATAAACAGGACCAACAGGCCGCTGGCCAGGACGACCTCCAGCAAGGTCAGGGCTGCTCGCCGCGTCCGGTGACAGTGCGGTGTCACTGGCAACAGCTTTTTGCCGGTCAATGAGTGTATCGAGGGCAAGCAGGTCATGGGCTTGGATCACCTCCATCGGAGGCACCACCACCATCGCCCGTGCCGCCGTCAAGGAGCGCTCCAATGCCATCCTGCACGTTTGGAGGCAGGAAGTCCGGCGAAGGCGTGACTCCGCACGCAATCGTGCCGCTGTAAATGCCGATTAGGTCCTCCATGGGGCGCCGGCCAAGATCGGCCAGGTCAATTTCTAGCGGATCGATTTCGTATTGATTGAGCACTTCGAGCACGCACTGGAACTGCTCTTCTTCTTCGGGACTCATGCCGCCCGGTCCGTCGGCCAGCCCTGAATTATCCCCGCCCCCCGGCAGACCCGGTATGAAATCAGACAGGTTGATCGTGGCGGGCGTGGCCCGCAGGGTTCTAATGGCAAAAACCGTTTCGGCCTCGTCGAATCGAAACTCGTCGTCGGGGTCCAGCCGGTTGTAATAAAGAATGTGCATCTGGATGAGCCACATCTCGGGCGTGTCCTTGAGAGGGTCGATGCGAAGCCGCCAACCGAAATCTGGAAACAGCCGGCCGAATTCGTCCTCCAGATCGTTTTCGACGGCGGATTGGACGTCGAGAATCAGACCCGCGTCCAATTCGTCCAACTTGCTTTGGGCCAACTGCATGGCCCGCAGCGTTTGGTGTGAACCCACGGCCGTTTCGTAGGCGGTCTGAATCTGCATGCCGATGGTCGCCAGGCCCATGACCAGCAAGCCCAGCGAGATCACCACCTCCAAAAGGAGGTAGCCGGGCCTCCGGCGATGGGGGTCCGTGACTCGGACGGCAGGATGTCGGGCTGTGGCATTCATCTTCGGATCAACCGTTCGCGGATCTCCATGACGTCCTTTTCGGTGAGCGATTCGGACCGCAGGAAATCCTGCCGGAGCACGGGAGGCCAATTGTTTTCCCGCAGCATTTCGATCTCTTCATCACGGAAGGGCCTTTGCAGCCAGATCAACCCGGTCATGCCGTCCATGATCACGTCGATGACCGGGTCGGTGTCCTCCAGCTCGTCGACGTCGGTGTCGGGCTCGACGCTGGTCAGCACAAAGGTGGCCCATTCGCTGGTGCCGTCGGGTTCGACAATCAGCGGCGGGTACTGCGGATCCTCGTCGTCGAACAGTTGCTCGGCCATTTCCTTGGAGCGCTCGCCGCTGAGGACGGCGTCGTCCAATTCAGGTCTGCCCAGCCGGACCTGGATACACCAGACGCCCCGGGCAAAGGTTTCTCCGAACGTCCAGGGGGCGGTCACCCGGTTGAAGACCTCGGGTTCGGCCACCGGGTCGTCTTCGCGCTCGATGATGGGGTGGCGGTCGTCGCCCATGGCATCCAATTCGTCCTTCCGGGGCAGTCGCAGGCGATAGCGTTTGCCGTCGAACATGGCGTTGGCCCGGGTCATGGTCAGCAGGGCCCGCATCTGCTCGGCCGAGCTTGGCAGCCGACGGGATTCCAGTTCGCCGATGAAGTTGGGCATGACCAAGCCCGTCAGGACGACCAACATGCCGATGACCAACAGCATCTCAAGCAGCGTGAACCCTGAACGAATGCGGAACGGCGAGCGCGGAACGCGGTATTCACGCGCCCATTGCGACAATGCAGCTGTCACCAGGTTGGCATGGCCATTCCACATGTGAAACATTCCGCGTTCCGGGTTCCGCGTTTGCGGTTACTTTTCTCGCCAGTTCTTGATGTCGTCGTCGGTGCCGTCTTTGCCGTCGGGTCCGTTGCTCCACAGGTCGTAGGAGTCCTCGTTGAACTCACCGGGCGACCGATACTGAAACTCACCGGTCCAAGGGTCTTTGAGTTCTTCAGGCGTCCCTTCCAGGTACGGGCCCTTCCATTTCCCGCTTTCTTCGTCGACGCTGCTGGGAATGGTGAACAGGGCTTCTAATCCCTCATCGGTTTCGGGGTAGACGCCCACGTCCATGCGGTACTTCTGCAGGGACCTGCCTATGTTGCCGTTTCGGCCGACTTGCGACTTGGCGATGTCGTTCTTGGCCTGGTCGCCCATCTTCATCAGGTTAGGGGCCACCAATGCTGCCAACAGCGCCAAGATGCCCACCACCAGCAGGATCTCCAAAAGCGTGAACGCGCTTCGGCGGGTGCGTTGATTGCGTTTCATAACGTAAAACTCCTGAACTTTTCGCCCTAAACAGGCTTGCCTCGTTCTGTTCGATTCGTGCGCCGCTTATCGACCCATGGCCGATGAACTCATGGTCAGGATGGGCAGCAGCAGTGCCACCGCAATGCACAAGACAACACCGGCCATGGCCACCAGCAGCACCGGTTCCAGCAATCGGACCGCCAGGTCAATCTGCCGAGCGGTTCGGGCCTCGTTGGTCTCGGCGATCTGGATCAAAACATTTTCCAGGTTGTTGCTCTCCTCAGCCACCGCGATCATGTCCAGGATGTCCACCGGGAACAACCCGCTTTGGCCCAGGGGCGTGGACAGCGACTCGCCCTTGCGAACGCTATCCGCCGCGTTTTCGATCTGCTCAGCCAGGATGGGATTGCCGGCGGAGTCCTTGGATATTTTCAGCGATTGCAGGATGGGCACCCCGTTGCGGAGCAGCGTGCCCAGGATGCGGCAGAACCTGCACACCGACATCATGGTGTAAATCTTGCCGGTCACCGGGGCTTTTAGCTGCATCTTGGCTTTGAACTGCTTGCCCCAGGCGGTCTTCATGGCGCTGCTTCCGCCGAACACCGCCGCCGCCAAGGCCACCGCAATGACCAGGCCGTGGTGGCGCAGGGCAGCCGAGGACCCCATGACGATATGGGTCAGTATATTGTAGTTCTCCACCCGCAGGTGTTCGCCCAGCTTGGGGACCACAAAGGCCAGCAAAAAGGTGACCACGCCCGCACCGGCCAACATCAGCACCAGCGGGTAGATCATGGCCCCGATCACCTTGCCCTGCAGCTCGTTTTGCCGCTCGGCGAAACCGGCTACCCTGGATAGCACCTCCTCCAGAAAGCCGCCCCGTTCGCCCGCCCGGATCATGGCACAATCCAGGTCGTTGAAGGCATTGGGGTGTTTTTCCATGGCGTCCGCCAGGGCTGAGCCGCCGGAGACCTCCTCGCGGACGTCCTTGATCACCTCGGTCAGGGCGGGGTTGGCGTCCTGCTTGGCCAATACCTCGAGGGAACGCATCATGGGCACGCCGGCTTTGAGCAGGTCAGCCAGTTGGGTGTAGAAGGTGGTCAGATGGCGAAGCTTGATTTTCTTGGCGTTGCCGGTGAGGGTCCGGGCGGCGATGGCCCCTTCGTTGACGTTGACCGGGAAGAGCGATCGCTCCTCCAGCATGCGCATGGCGACCTGGTAATTCTCGGCCGTCAGCGAACCGCTCACCGATTGGCCGTCCGACCCGATGGCTTTGTAGCTGAACGTGGGCACAGCCAACCCGCTCCGTGCGGTCAAGAACCAACGCTTGCAACGACCCCAGGCTGGCAAACCGCCGTGAACGGACGCGAGGTGAACGAAGGTGGTCAAGGCCCATGCTTCGTGCGACCGTCCTTGGTCGAGGCCGTTCCCGGCGATGAGCCACGGCGTCCTGCCGCCGGTTACCCTAACCCCGTCAAGGACTTACGTCAATCCTCGCCAGTTTTTCACGCGGTCGGCAATCCTGCCGGAAGCCCGGGCGGCGACATAGCCGTCCTGCCTATTTTTACCCCTCAGGCTGGGCTGGATTGCAGGGTTCGGGAGGAATATGTGGTGAAACCCAGCCGACAGGCAGGAGAGGGGGGGATCACATCCGTACAACCCGCCGAGCGGCCCCCAAACATTGGAAACGGGGTCTCCAGAAACAGGGCGAGCCCCGCTGGGCTAACGAAGAGCCAGCGGGGCTTGGTGATCGCGTCGTCCTGGTGACTGGCGGGGGGACGCCAGCCAAGGCCGATTTGGCTAGTCGGCGGTGGCGTGGGCGGCGTTGGCGGCCCCTTCGAGCATGATCCCGGCCACCAGGTCCAGGGCCCCCTTCCAGTCGGCTTCCAACTGGGCGTTCCAGAGGTCGCCGGCCATTTCCCCCATGACCTCGACCAGCGTGTCGCGGACGATGGGGTAGTGCTCGGGCTCGGTGCCGTAGCCGACGTGACGGGCGCCCATCTCCTTGAGCGGCTCGGTCAGCTTTTCCGGCGTGCGCAGGTTCTGGACGACCAGCATCAGCGAGGCCAGCAGCTTCTTCTTTTGCTGGTTCATGGACTCGGGGAACATGGGGCGCACGCCCGGGTTTCGGCTGAACAGGAGGGCGTAAAACCGGTCCGCCAGTTCCGGGGCTTTGGGGGCCAGGGCGTTGAAGCTGCGCTCCAGTCGATCGATCATGGACGGGTCCATCAGGGTGTATCCTTTCGCGGCAAAGCGGTGGCGAAAAACCGGGTCACTCTTAAGGCAGCGGCGCATAACCGGGCGGACGTGAGCATCTAATAAAAATGGCAAATCGGACGGGCGGCGATGTGTGGCGTTGGGCGGGGCGATAATTGAATGACGTCCCGAAAAAAAACATCTACCACCAAGACACCAAGGCACCAAGGAATGCAAGAACTTCTGCGACGGCCTTCAATGGCGGCCTTTCCTTTGAGTTCTTGTGGTTCAGTTCTTGTAAACGATTATGTTTGTGGCGGCGTTATGGGACGCGGGTCTGCCAGTGAATGGGAATGGATTCCCGCCAAGCGGGGTGCGAGAAAGGATTCTCGCACCAGTTTGCGAACGAGTTTACGATTGTCTGCGCGTTTCCACTTAGATGGACTTGGTGACGCGGTTGACCTCTTCGGAGGTGGTCAAGCCCTTGCGGACTTTTTCCCAGCCGTCGTCGCGCATCAGTTTCAGGCCTTGGTTTTGGGCGGCTTCCATGATCTTAGTGGCGGAGGCGTGTTCGATGACCATCTGGCGCAGGTCGTCGTTCATCAGCAACATCTCGAATATCCCCAACCGCCCGCGGAAGCCGGTATGGCGGCAGTCGCGGCAGCCCTTGCCGCGGAAGAACTTCTCGCCGGGGGCCAGCTTCATATCCCGGGGAATCTCGTCGGGGTTGGGTTCGTATTCCTCTTTGCAGTCCGGGCAGATACGGCGGACCAGCCGTTGGGCCAGCACACCTTCGACGGAGCTGGCCACCAGGTAGGGTTCGACGCCCATGTCCAGCAGGCGGGTGGCGGCTGTGGCGGCATCGTTGGTGTGCAGCGTGCTGAAGACCAGGTGCCCGGTGAGGGACGCGTTGATGGCGGTCTCAGCCGTCTCCAGGTCGCGAATTTCCCCGACCAGGATCACATCGGGGTCGTGCCGCAAGAAGCTCCGCAGGCCAGAGGAAAAAGTCAGGCCGATCGACGGCTTTGTCTGCACCTGGTTGATGCCCTCCAGGTAGTATTCGATGGGGTCTTCGATGGTCAGCACCTTGATCTTGTCGCTCTTGACGGCGTTGAGGGCGGCATAGAGCGTGGTGGTCTTGCCCGAGCCGGTCGGCCCGGTCACCAGGATGATGCCGAAAGGCTGGTGGATGAGCTTGCCGAAACTCTCACCGGCGCTGTCGATCAGGCCCAGGTCCTCCATGGATAGCAGGACGGATTGTTTGTCCAGGATACGCATGACCACGCCTTCGCCGAATTTGGTGGGGATGATGCTGACCCGCAGGTCGATCTCGCGATTGTGGGTTTTGATCTTGAAGCCGCCATCCTGGGGCAGGCGCTTTTCGGCGATGTTCAAGTTACTCAGAATCTTGATGCGCGAGATGATCGCATTCTGAAAGCGTCGTATTTGTGCGGGTACGTTGGTGGTGTGCAGAACCCCGTCGATGCGGTAGCGGATGCGCAGGGCGTCTTCGTAGGGTTCGATGTGAACGTCGCTGGCCCGGTCGCGAATGGCTTCGAGCAGGATTTCGTTGACCAGCTTGACCACCGTGGCTTCCTGGGCCTCTTCGATGGCGTCGGCGTCCTGCTCGTCCAGGTCGCTGACTACTTCGATGTCCGAATCGGCCATCATCTGATCGATG
>JBHHVM010000188.1:0-6788 GCA_046754265.1 Phycisphaerae bacterium | reverse complement strand
GCGACCGGTTCGCCTGGTCCGGTTTGGCTCAAACGGACCGATGACGCGATGGCGGGCTGATCCACTTCGGGTTGGGCGGCGCCGAAGCCCGGGGCCAGTCCCGTCCCGCGGATCACCACTTCGCCATCCCGTCCCGTGCCCTGGCCCAGCTCGACTTCCCAATCTTGACCGGGCTGGTCACACGTAAACCGCAGCGTGGCCCGGCGGGTCAACGGCTGGTCGTCCAGGTCCGGGTTGAACGAAAAAACCGGGTCCACCGTCATCTCCTCAGCCGACAACGTGGTGAACAATCGCGTGATGTACGGCATGTCATCGAAGACGGCCAAACTGTTTTCCAGAGGTGTGACCACGCCATCGATCAACTCGTTGAGGATCGGCGTCCGAGCAGCCTCCATGGCTTCGGCGCCGACGGCATCTTCCAGCAGGTCGGGTATCTGATAGACCACTTCGTCCTGGTCGGCAGGCAGCGGCAGTTGCCGGCGCAGGATGCCCAGCACCTGGTCCTGCGGGAAAAGGAAATTGTTGGCCAGCTCGAGATAGAATTCCTGGACGTCCTCGATGGCCCCAAGCCGGGCCAGTTCCGACCGAAATGCGTCGGGGTCCGGCAGTTGGCTGGGCACGTCGATGTCTCTGCCGGCATAATCGGTGGCAAAGCCTTGCCCGTCGCCGGTCTCGTTCATGGCTTCGGTAACCAGGTCCTGATAGTCGGCAAAGGCCGCGAAGGTCCCATTGTACCAGTTTAGCTTCGTGTAGTTCACGTTGACGTGCGGATAGTTCAGCGGCACCGCTCGCGATTCGCCCAACATCCACACCAATACGCCCATGTCGTCAACGGCGGCCACGGCCGTCAGACGGATGGGAATCATCGGCGTGTCCGACTCGTAGACTATTTTCAGCGGCTGAATATCTCCCACGCTCTGGTTTTGCAGCAACCGCAGGGCCACAAAGTTCATGCCCTCTTCCACGTAGGGCGTGATCAGGTCCTGCCCCCGGTCGCCGATGTCGTAGTTGTTCTCCTCCAGCCAAGTGGCCATGGCCGCCGGGTCTTCGCTGGTCACCAGTTGCAGGGCAAACGGGCCGACCGATGTTTCCACCAACACCTCCACGCCGTCGGCACTCTCATCCGCACCGCCGGCGTCCCCGGCCGAGGGGCTGTTGGCGAAATCGAATTCGGGCAGCACGCAAGGATCGCCCTCGACGTCCAGAACAAACTGCGGGCGCGTGGCCAACTCCAGCGGCGAGAAGATCAGGTCCGAGGCCAACTCGAACGTCGGAACACCCGGGACCGGCAGCACCCACGAAAAGTCTTCCGCGTCGCCGGCGTATTGAATCTGCACGATCACGGTCACCTGGTTGCCGTCCTGGCGAAAGATGATCTGCTCGCCGGCTTGATTGATAGGGATCAACTGACAGAAGAACCCGCCGCAGGCCCAGGCAACTGACGCGGCCAATCCTCCAGCCAGTAGGCTCACCCAGACAACAATTCTGCCGTATCGTCGGTTCGTCTTCATCGATATCCCTTTCCACGTCGCCACAACAAGTGTCCGCGCCGCCAACCGCCGGTCAACCTATATCCGCATCGGGCACGATCTTGGCTTCTGGAACTGTGTCAATCGTCACGTTCCGGCACCAGCGTAAACCGGGTGGCCACGAACTTGTCACCCACGACGGTACCCTCGAATTCAGCGGGCCTGGCCGCGTTGCACAGGCCGTCATCCGCATGCGCATCGCCGTGGTCGTCGATGGCGCTGCCCACGACCAGATAGGCTCGATCGTCGAACTTGACCGCCAATTTGCAGCCGGTCACGCCCTTCATGTCGAATATGCAAGTGGCACAGCCCGCCTGCCCGTGCAGGGTTAGCCCGCCCGGATCATCCGCATGAGTCACGGCGCGGTCCGCCCTGTTTTCGGCGCAACCGCCGACCATGACAGCCAAGGTCACCAGCCCAGCCATCAAAACCCGAATCATGCCAACCTCCTTGGCAATGCGGCGTTCCAACGAAACATGTGCCACCGGTTTGTAACCGGTGAGACGTGTGGCACCGGTTTTCAACCGGTGAGCCATCATTCACCGTTTGGCGATCGGCACATAAGGCCTGCGGCCCGCTCCGGTATAGATTTGACGCGGGCGATAGATGCGCGAACCGCCCTCCATCATCTCTTTCCACTGGGCAATCCAACCCGGCAATCGGCCCATGGCGAACAGGACCGTAAACATCTCGGTCGGGATCCCAATGGCCCGGTACAGAATCCCGCTATAGAAATCGACGTTGGGGAACAATTTGCGCTCGATGAAGTAATCCTCGCTGAGGGCGGTCTCCTCCAGCCGGACGGCAATCTCCAACAGCGGGTCGTCGACGCCCATCTCTTTCAGCACCGCGTCACAACTCTTCTTGATGATCCGGGCACGCGGGTCGAAGTTCTTATAGACCCGATGCCCAAAGCCCATTAGCCGGAAGGGGTCGTTCTTGTCCTTGGCTTTGGCGATGTATTTGCTGGCGTCCCCGCCGTCAGCGTGGATGTGTTCCAGCATTTCGATGACCCGCTGATTGGCCCCTCCGTGCAACGGCCCCCACAACGCACTGATCCCAGCCGACACGCTGGCAAACAGGTTGGCCCGACTGGAACCCACCATCCGCACGGTCGAGGTCGAACAGTTCTGTTCATGGTCGGCGTGCAGAATCAGCAATTGATCCAGAGCATGGGTCACGGCCGGGTTCACTGGGTAGGGTTCGCAGGGCACGCTGAACATCATGTTCAGGAAATTGGCGCAAAAGCCCAGAGAGTTATCCGGATAGACCATGGGCTGCCCCACGGACTTCTTGTACGAAAACGCGGCGATGGTCCCAATCTTGGCCAGCAACCGCCTGATGGTCAGGTCGACGTGCTCGGCGCTCTCGGGATCCTGCGAATCCTGATAAAAGGTGGACATCGAGGCCACCATCGCCGCCAGAATGGCCATCGGATGGGCGTCTCTTGGATAGGCGTCGAAGAAATGACGCATGTCCTCGTGAATTAACGTGTGATGGGTCAATAGCGACTTGAATTCCTTGAGCTCCTCCGGGCTGGGCAACTTCCCGTAGATCAGCAGATAGCTGACTTCCTCGAAATCCGAATGGGCGCACATATCCTCGATGGAATACCCCCGGTAATGGAGGATCCCGTTTTCGCCGTCGATGAACGTGATCGCGCTGCAACACGAGCCGGTGTTGCCGTATCCATCGTCCAGCGTCACCAGCCCGCTCTGGCCTCGAAGCTTGGAGATGTCCACAGCCTTTTCATGCTCGGTCCCTTCGATGACCGGCAATTCCCACGTCTTTCCATCCAGTTCCAGTTTGGCAGTCTTAGCCATGATTGATGCTCCTCGCGATGTAGTTGCCGACCGGAATCGGTCCGCGAACGTGCGTTCCGCCCGCAACATATCACAGCCTGCCCCGCCGAACAAGCACCACCGGGCCGATCCGGCGAGAATCGCCCTCGCTCCTGCTTCACATTGCGGTAACAACGCGGGCGGGATTGGCCTTTACATCCGCTCCCAGGTGACCATGATGCCCCAAGACCCGAACCCACGGAGATTGGCACCATGGCTACACCTGCGGCGCCCCTCGATCCCGACTCGCTACAACCCGCCCACCTCTGGCAAATCTTCGCCGGCATCGCTTCGGTGCCCCGCCCCTCGAAAAAGGAGCAGCGCATCCGCGAACACGTCCGGGCCCTGGCTGCTGACCGGGGCCTTGAAGTGCGGCAGGATTCAATCGGCAACCTGGCGGTCGACGTGCCAGCCTCGGCCGGATGTCAAAGCGCCCCCCTCACCGTTCTGCAAGGGCACCTCGACATGGTGTGCGAAAAAAACACCGGCACCGTGCATCATTTCGACACGGACCCCATTCGACTCTTGGCCGACACCGATCCCTCCACGGGCCAGGCCATCGTCCGGGCCGACGGCACCACCTTGGGCGCCGACAACGGGATCGGCGTCAGCTTGGCCTTGGCAGCCGCCTTCGATCCCGGCGTTACCCATGGGCCGCTCGAACTCCTCTTCACCGTGGATGAAGAAGCCGGTATGAGCGGGGCCAAAGCCCTTGCCCCCGACTTCGTCAAAGGACGCCGCCTGATCAACCTGGACTCGGAAGAAGACGACGCCATCTACATAGGCTGTGCCGGCGGGTGCGATTCCACCTTGACCTGGCAGTTCGACGCCACCGCAGCCGCCGGGCCAAGTCAAAAAGTGTCAATCGCCGTCACCGGCCTGGCGGGCGGCCATTCCGGCGCCGACATCCACCTCAATCGAACCAATGCCATCAAGCTGCTGGTCCAATGCCTGCAAAGCGCGGGCCTCGGCCATCTCCAACTGATCGAGATCAACGGCGGCAGCCTGCGCAACGCCATCGCCCGCGAAGCCCGCGCCACGCTGGCCGTTCCCCCCGGCGGATTCGAAACCCTCCAGGCCTCGGCCCAAAGGGCTCAGTCTTTCGCACGCGACGCCGGCGAGCAGCGCTGCGCCATCCAAGCGCATCCCGACCCGGATACAAGACCGGGCTTGGCCCTGTTACCTTCGGATTCCCAGGCGGTGCTCGATGCCTTGGCCGCCATTCCCTCCGGCGTGCTCAGTGTCGAACCGCAAATCGCCGGCCTGGTCCGCACTTCCAACAACCTGGCCACTATCGAATCTTCCACTTCCACTCAAACGAATCGCTGCACGATCACCTGCGGCTGCCTGTCGCGCAGCTCCTTGGCCGGCGACATGCAACAGGTTCTGGATCAAATCTCAGCCATCGCTCGATTGAGCGGCGCCCAAATAGAACACGGAAACGATTATCCCGGCTGGCAACCCAACCTGGATTCACCCCTGTTGGCCTCGGCTCGGCGACTGTACCAACGCCTGTTCCAACAGCCGCCCCAAGTGACCGCCATCCACGCGGGCCTGGAATGCGGCATCATCGGCGAGCGAACCGGCCGAGGCATGGACATGATCTCCATAGGCCCAAACATCCAAGGCGCCCACAGCCCCGACGAGCGCGTCTACGTCGCCTCGGTGGAAAAAACCTGGACCTACCTCGTCGCCCTGCTGGAAGACCTGGCCAAAAGCTGAACCGTCTCCACAGATCGCGCGGCGTCCAATCGTAGCCCATCAGTGTGGCACCGGTTTCCAACCGGTGTAGGACCACCGGAGCAACGTAGAACCCCTGGCAACTCTCGCCCGCGCGGGGTTTGTTCGGCATCCCGTGCCGTAGGGTGGTCACTGCGGGCAGAATTTTCCTGGTCTGGCGGGGCGGATTTGAGGTACAATGCCTCGGCCAGGAGGGACGCCCATGAAAACCCTGTCCCAACCCAGGATCGCCGTGGCAGCCTCGGTCGGTGTCATCGTGCTGTCGGCCGGGGCAACCATAAACCTGGCCGACCAACAGACCAGGGCCTGCACGCTGACCTGCCCGCCGACCGGAATCCCCGAGGGCGAGCCGGCTTGTTTCGACGGCTATCTGGACACCACCAACGCCGGCTGTGACAACCCCGTGGGGTTGCCGACTTTCACGCCGATTGCGTGCGGCCAAACCATTTGCGGCGCCAGCGGGACTTTTCTGGGTCCAATACCCTGCGCGAGCGCGGCCGACTGCCCACCCGGTGAGTCCTGCACAACCTCCGGCATCTGCACCGCCGGCCCATACCCGCGCCGCGACACGGACTGGTACCGGTTCGAATTGACCGAAGCCACCTTGATGGAACTGTGCATCACTGCCGATGTCCCGATTCGAGCCGGAATTGTGGACACAGCCGGCATGGAGGGCTGCACCGCAGGCGGATTCGTCGCCGAATTGCTGGGCCAGACAACCTGTCAAAGTGCCTGCACCACAACGTCAAACTGCATACCCGCCGGAACCTGGTACCTGTTCGTCGCCCCGATTCCGCAAACAGGGGTTCCGTGCGATTCGTCCTATCGAGTGGACTTGAACTGCTTGCCGTTCGGTTGTGCGGGTTGCTCCGCCACGGCCGCCCGAAGCTGCCAGCAACACACCGAAGGCCGACTGTGCCTGGACCTGGATGTCCCCCCCGGTTCGGGCGGCAGCAACGTCGAGCCGCGTCTGGGTCAGGTCAACGATATCGAGATCGATCTGGATGTGACCCCGGCCAGCGTTGCCGTCGCCTCGGTGGATTGCACGGACAACGGCGGTGTCACCACGAGTCACTTGGCTGAGGTGGCCACTACTACGCTCATCGCCAGCACGGTCAACGTGACCTTTACCCCGGCCTTGCCGGACAACCAGGTCTGCGTGATCACGTTGGACTGCGGGGCCTCGGTCTGTGTGCGCGGGCTACGCGGCGACGTGGACCGTAATGGCACGGTGACCACCGGTGACGCTTCGCAGGTGCGCTTCTTCTTCAATCAAACCGCCACCCAAGCCGGCCCCCAGTGGGACTACGACCAGGAAAACGGCGTGACCACCGGTGACTTCTCCCAAATACGTTTCTTCTTCAACAGCACGGTTCCGACCTGCCCGTAGGGGCACGCGCCAACGTCGCCACCCCAAAGCCCCGGCCAAGCCTGGCCGGGGCGTTTCTTCGTCGGCGTCGCGTCCAACCCCAAACTGGCGCCGCAATCCCAAGACGGGTGCGACAGTCCTTACTCTCACACCCGCCGCCAAACCGGGCCAACAAAAGTACTACTTCAACGCACTCCGGCCTTTGGCGGTTTCGCCCCATAATGTCCCGGTTCTTTGTTGCTTTCCCGAGTGCTGAGTTGGTATACTGCTCGACGGCCGACAAAGCATTTTTTAGGCAGTCCGAAGACT
>JBHHVM010000187.1:0-6796 GCA_046754265.1 Phycisphaerae bacterium | reverse complement strand
TCAAAAAATATCTTTCCATTGTTACATACCCTATTATAAAAAAAAAAAAAAAACACGACCGGAGGTAGTGCTCTCAGTCATTTACGCCTCGATCTTATCGATCTTGACCCGCAGGTAATGTTGCCGATGCCCTTGTTTGCGGCGATAGCCCTTCCGCCGTCGCATCTTCATGATGACGGTTTTCTCGCCCTTGATTTCGCCGTCGATGCTGGCCGTCACCTTGGCTCCCTCGACGTAGGGCTGGCCGACCTTCGGCTCACCCCCATCACTGACCAGCAGCACCTGATCGAACACCAGGCTCTTCTGGTCCTCCTCGACGTCGTGAAGCTGCACCTCGAGGGTATCCCCCTCGCTGACTTTATACTGGTGGGCCCCGTCCTGAATAATCGCGTACACGTCCATAGCCTCCAAAAACCCCGGACAAGCCGAGCTAAGCATTATGCCCATTCACCCGACCCCCGTCAACCCAACCAATCTCGTCCTGCGGAATGGCCGATTTCCGGCCCCGCTACCGCCGTTTTCGCTTTTTTCGGCGGTCTTTGCGGGAGATTTGCCGCTGGCTGGCTTTGGACGATCCCTTCATTTTCGGCATCCCGCCCGACATGGCCATCTGGGAGAGCTGGGTGCTGTACTTCATCCGCTGCATCATGTTCATGCCCGCCATGGACTTCATGGCTTCGCGCATCTGGGTGAAGCTTTTGACCAGCCCGCTGACGTCCTGAGGCTCGCACCCCGACCCCCTGGCGATCCGTCGCCGCCGCGAGGCATCGACCAGCGTCGGGTTGGCCCGCTCCTTCTTGGTCATCGAATGGATGATGCCCTCCATCCGGGTCAGCTCCTTATCATCCATCTCCATGTCACCCAGCTCAGCCCCCAACCCCGGGATTTTCTTCAGCAGGCTCTTCATCGAGCCCATCTTGCGGACTTTCCTCATCTGGCCCAGAAAATCATCCAGCGTCAAAGCCCCCTTGGCCATCTTGGCTTCGAGATTGGCGGCTTCCTTTTGATCGAACTGCTGCTGGGCCTGTTCGACCAGGGTCAGCATGTCCCCCATACCCAGGATGCGTCCCGCCACCCGGTCGGGGTGGAACGCCTCCAGGTTCTCCATCTTCTCCCCAACACCCATAAACTTGATGGGCTTGCCGGTGATGCGCTTGGCTGACAGCGCCGCCCCGCCGCGCGTGTCGCTGTCGAACTTGGTCAGGATCAGCCCGTCCAACTCCAACCGCTCGTCGAAGGCCTTGGCGGTCGCCACCGCGTCTTGGCCGGTCATGGCGTCCAACACCAGATAGATCTGGTGCGGCTTGGTGACCTCGGCGATCTTGGCCACCTCCGCCATCATCTCTTCATCGATGGCCAGCCGACCCGCTGTGTCCAGAATCACCACGTCACGGTCCGTCTTGCGGGCCTGGTGAATCCCGTTGCGGCACACCTTCACCGCGTTCTGGTGCCCGCGCTCGGTATAGACCGGCACGCCGATCTGGCTTCCCACCACTTCCAACTGATCGATGGCCGCCGGGCGCTTCAGGTCCGCCGCCACCAGCAAAGGCCGTTTGGCTTTGCCCATGATGTGCTTGGCCAGCTTGCCGCAGGTGGTCGTCTTGCCGCTACCTTGCAACCCGGCCATCAACAGCACCGTAGGCCCCGGGCTCACAAACGGAATCCGCGGATCGACGGGCCCCATCAGCTTGATCAACTCATCGTGAACGAGCTTGATCATCAACTGGTCGGGCTTGAGCGTCTTGATGACCTCCTGCCCCAGGGCCTGCTGCTGCACCTGATCGCAAAACTCCCGGGCCACCTCCACGTGAACGTCAGCCTCCAACAAGGCGGTGCGCACCTCGCGCATCACCTGGGCCACGTTCTCCTCGGAAATCCGCCCCACCCCCCGAATCTTGCGGAAGGCATCGTTAAAGCGATCGGTCAGCGTCTCGAACATCAATCCAATCCTGTGACCAGCCAATCCAAGTTGGCTGCGCGTATAGGCTCCCCCGCAATATGTAGTTTTTGCCGGGTCCAACGTCAACCGACGGGGCTGACCTCGTGGCCCTTGCGACCCCTGCCGGGCGCCGGGTAGGCTGGGCCTTGGCGCGGCCTTATTCTGGAGATTCATCGCATGAAGAACCCCAACCGTCTACGGCCAACCCCAGGTCGGCCTGCAGAGCTGGTCCCCATGGGGCTGGTGTCGTTCGTCTTGCTCACCGGCTGCGTGGGCGTGGGCCGGGCCCAGGTTCCCGCCACCGCCAACCAGGCAGGCCCCCGCAGTCCGTTGACCAACCCCGACCGCTTCAACCTGCCCGGACCCGTCGATGCCGGCGTTCCTACGCCCGAATCGATCGTGGGCCACGCCGTCGGTGCCACGGCGGTGCGCTATGACGATCTGGTCCGCTACCTGCACACCCTGGCCGACGCCTCCCCTCGCGTGACCCTCCACCCCCACGGTCAAACTCACGAGGGCCGGACCCTCTACCATCTGACCGTGACCAGCCAGGCCAACCACGCCCGACTCGATGCTATCCAAGCCGACAATGCCAGGTTGGCCGACCCGCGCACCCTGAACGGGCCCGAGCAGGCCCAACGCATCTTGGCGGACCTGCCCGGCATCGCCTGGATGGCCTATGCCATTCACGGCGACGAACTGTCCAGCACCGACGCCGCCATGCAACTGGCCTACCACTTGGCCGCCGGTCGAGACTCCGCCACCGATGCAATGCTGAAAGAGCTTGTCATCCACATCGACCCGCTCATGAACCCCGACGGTCGAGAGCGCTACCTGGCCCAGCTTCAACAACTTGCCGGCAAAATGCCCAACTCCGACTACCAGGCGATGCAGCACGGGGGCTTATGGTCGGCCGGCCGGGGCAACCATTACCTGTTCGACCTCAACCGCGATTGGATCGTGCAAGTTCAGCCCGAGACCCGGGGCCGGGCCCGGGCCATTCAAGCTTGGAACCCGCACCTGGTGGTCGATTCGCACGAGATGGGCGCCCTGGACACTTACCTTTTCGACCCCCCGCGCGAGCCGTTCAACGTCAACCTGTCCGACAGCATCAAGCAGTGGCGCCGGCGCTTCTCCGCCGACCAGGCCGAGGCCTTCAACCGACACGGTTGGAGCTACTACACCCGTGAATGGTACGAAGAGTGGTACCCCGGCTACACCAATGCCTGGGCCAGCTTGCAAGGCGCCGTCGGCCTGCTGTACGAACAGGCCGGCGTCAATGCCGCCTCCGTCAAGCAAAGCAGCGGCCAAGAACTCACCTACCGCCAGGCGGTTCACCACCAATACACCTCCAGCCTGGCCAACCTCGAAACCTTGCGGACCAATCGTGCCCAAATCCTCAAAGACTTCCTCGACGATCGACGTTGGGCGGTCTCAGCCGACGGGCCCGACCGCGGCACATTACTGGTCCCGCAGCCGGCTGACGCCGTTCGCTTCGCCCGCTTGATCGATCTTCTCAAACGACAAGGGTTGGAGTTTGGTTTCGCCGGAGCCGAGTTTCAAGCAGGCGGTGTGGTCGATACGTGGCGGAAGCGCCAAGATACCCGAACCCTCCCGGCCGGGACCTTAGTGGTTCGTTCCGCCCAACCTCGCAGTCGGCTGCTGCACGCCATCTTCGATTTTGATCCGCACATGAGCGATAAGTTTTTGGCCGACGAGCGCAAACACCTGGAGAATCGGCGGGGCTCCCGTATTTACGACCTCACCGCCTGGAACCCCATCGCCGCCTACGGCCTGGACGGCTATTGGGCGGACACGGTCCCCGCCGACCTGGCCCTGGTCGATTTTGAGTCACTATCTGGCACTGAACTGCCGGGGCCGACGCCCCGATTCGGCTACCTGATCGACGGCGCCCATGAAGACGTCTATCGACTGCTGGTCCGCCTGCTCGAAGGCGGCGCCAAGCCGCGCGTGGCCAGCAAACCGTTCCGCATCGGCGAAATTGATTACCTGCCCGGCACCGTCTTGCTGCGCCGCCACGAAAACCCCGGAAACCTCGATGACTTGTTGGCCAAGGCTGCCAAGGGTTTGACCCTGCGCGTGGCCGGCGCCCAGACCGCCCTGGCCGAAAAAGGCCCCGACCTGGGAGGCCGGCGATTTCATTTGCTTCAGCCGCCCCGAGTGGCCATCGCGTCTCAATGGCCCGTGTCTACCACCTCCTTCGGGGCTGCCTGGCACCTGCTCGATGCCCAGACGGGTCTGCGGGCATCGCCCATCAACATCCAATCATTGGGTCGCATCGACTTGCGGCGTTACAACGTGCTGGTCCTGCCCCATAGTTTCGGCAACCTCTCAGCCGTGCTGGGCCCCGGCGTTCTGGTCCGGGTCAAAGCCTGGGTCCAGGCGGGCGGGACGTTGATAGCCTTTGGAAGCTCAGCCGCGTTCCTGGCCTCCAAAGAGCGCGGGCTGTCCGCCGTGCGCCTGCGACGCGACCGGCTGGACAAGCTGGGCATCTACGCCGAAGCCACCCAACGTCAACGGGCCGCTCGTAAGATCAGCATCGATGCGGACGTCGTATGGGGTGCCAAGCCGCCTTCACCCACCACCCAACCAGCGGCCACCACCGCGCCGGCCTCTCAGCCGGCCGACTCGGCCGTCGCTTCGACTTCGACCGGCGATAAGCCCCCAGCCAGCCCATCCGGCAAAGGCGACACCGAAGCACTCAAACGGGCCGACGCCTGGCAGCGACGGTTCAGCCCCCGAGGGGCGATGGCCGCTGCCGAGTTGGATGCCGAACACTGGCTCTGCTTCGGCCTGGGGAAACGCCTGCCGGTCCTGGTTTCAGGGAGCCGGGTCTTTTTGTCCAAGCCGCCGGTATGGACGCCGGTGCGCCTGGTCCAGCAGGATCATCTACGGCTCGGGGGGCTGATGTGGCCCGAAGCCCGGGCCCGATTGGCTGACAGCGCCTACGCCACGGTCGAGCGGCTAGGGGCCGGCCAAGTTATTCTCTTCGCCTCCGACCCGTTTACCCGAGGATATTTTCACGGGACCGGGCGATTGCTGCTCAATGCGATTATACTGGGCCCGGGCATGGGAACGTCCACACCCGTGCCCTGGTGATTGGTGAACGAGAGCGTGAACATGAAGCCAACCCGTCTCGATCTGCTCGCCATGGTGCTGGTTATGCTGGCCGGCGCCTGCGGCGGGTGCGCCACCGCCCGTATGTTGAAAGACGCCCGGCTGGCTGAGCGCCGAGGCGAGTACATTCGGGCCTACGAGCTCTATCGCACAGCCGGTAAAAGCTCGCCTCAAAACGGTTCGGTCGCCACGGGTCTGAACCGCGTGTCGTCCAAGGCTGCCCGAGCCTGGCACATGCGGGCACAGAAGGCTGAATGGGCCGGCGACTACGTTCGGGCCTGGCAACGCTACATGCAAGCCTTGAGTTGCCGCCCCGACGCCCGGGCACCCTTGGACCGCATCCGCACACTCGAGCGTGTCAATGCGGAGGTGCGGTCAGCCCGGGAGCGCTTTCTCCGCGAAGGGGTCAGCACGCTGGTGGCCGCCCACGCCCCCCCGGTCCGCAAACCCGTCCGCAGCAACGTCGCCAAAGCCAAACCCCGAACCCAAACCGGTTCCCAAAAGCCGTCGCGGCATGAATCCCCACCCGGACATTCAGCCGAAGGCTCAGCCGCTCAAACGCACGATTGATCCATAGGCTGACCAGGCGCGGGCCACCACGCCCACGCGGGCGACCCGCGCCGACGTGTCAAGCTCTTCGACTAAACAGATTTGGCTCCTGGCCATCATCAGGGTTGGCACTTGCAGCGCGTTGCGATTTTCTATCGCGGCTGGGCTGTTTCACCAAACGCGGAGAAATCCCGAATTGAGAGTGCTCATCGCCCCATTGAGTCCAGCCCTTACGAGCGTGCCGTGAGAAGAGTTCGAGATAGGGTTGTCGGCTGCACGCTTCGATGATTTCGTAGAACTGATCCGGCTTGCGACTGTGCTCGCGTTTGCGCGTCGACAGGATATTGGGTTGGGTTCGCCCCGCTTTAAGCGTTCGAGCGTGCGTTCCGCGCACGCCGAATAGGACCAATTCGGTCACGTTGCGAAAGTAAAACCCAACGCCGCGACGATCCGGCCCACCATCTTTTCGAATCTTATACCAGACAACGTTGGTCTTGTATTCAAATCCCCACCGTGACATGACTTCCAGTCCTTGCCCAAGGAGCGCGTTGGGAACCCAAAGATATAGGTGGGCGGGCTCCTTCACCAACTGAGCCACCGGAATCTCCATGATGTCCTGCAGATTCATGGTCCGGTAGCGCGATAACCGGCGGTGCTCCGGGGCCATTTTTCCCGTTCGATTCGAGAAGCGCCACGGTGGGTCGGCCAATATCGTGGAGTATTTGCGGTTACCTGCGAACTGCAAAAGCTCCTCGCCAAAATTGTTCGTCGTTCTGGTGCCCATGAATCAGTCCTTCTTGATTAGAGCCCGAGTGATGCCTAAGGCTAGAATCGGGCACCCACCGTTTCTGCCCGCGCTGAGTCTGGGAAGCAGCTTGCCGAGGTGGGTTGTACTCGCTCCGAACTTGGCCTTTACTTTCCTTGTTTTGCCGGTCGAATCAACGAAGGTGCCCAACGATTCAAACCAGGGATCGAGATCATTGCTGCGCGTTACGAGTACCCCCACGCTTATACGGTCATAGTCAAAGAAGGCTCGAAAGGTGTTGAGGTCCCGATCAAAAGTCTGATCCTTACTGTTCCACTCTAGATCGAAAGCAACCCGGTTCTTGATGTAATCGACTTTGTGGGTCGCGTGGCGGATTTCTTTGTCGTCAACAAGGACTCTGGCCA
>JBHHVM010000186.1:0-6823 GCA_046754265.1 Phycisphaerae bacterium | reverse complement strand
TGTCTCTGAGTGTGTTTCGGGAAGGTATACCGCTTTCCGCCTCGTGGACGGTGGGCGCCCAGTCCTACACCGAGGACATCGGCGAAGGCGACGCCCAAATCTCCTGGAACGCCTTCGCAGCCGAGCCGCCGTTCGATAGTGATGAGGAGCCGCGTTGACACCCGGTGGCGCCCCTGACCTCAAAGTCCCTCATCGGGGCGGAGCGATTCGGGCACGTCGATAATCCACAAGTCTGACGGCGAGGTTTCATCGGCCGTTCGGTGACTCTCGAATGCCAGGAGGGTCCCATCGGGCGATACCGACGGGGCGCCGTCTTCGTGGCTGTCACTGAAAGTGACACGCACCGGCGCCGGGACAGCCTGCCCGCCGTCCGCCGCCGGCACCCCAAAAGCCACGATATTGGGGTGAGGCGGCGTTTGGCCATCGGCAGGAAACTGTGAAGAGCTGGCGATCCAGCGCCCGTCCGCCGACCAGGAGTTGTCCGTATTGAACGAATCCGGGGCGTTGCTGACGTTGGTCACGTCGTCGCCGTCCGTGTCGATGACGTAGATGTCCCAGTTGTCGCCGTCCCCCATGTTCGGCAGGCGCCGTTGAAACAGAATCGAATCTCCGTCCGGCGACCAGTTCGGCAGGCGGTCGTCGAAATCTTCGCCGTCTCGTTTGGTGAGTTGGGTCAGCTCGGTGCCGTCGGAACGCACCTTGAAAATCGTGCCCCGCTGCTCCAATTCCGTGTCGGCTTCGGTGTCCGCCTCGAAGACGATCCATTGGCCGTCAGGCGACCACACCGGTTCGATCCAATACGGCGGCTCGGAATGCTCGGTAATTCGGCGAATACCGGTTCCATCGGGGTGAATGGCCCAGAGGTCGTCGTCATCCTCCCGGTCCGAGGCGAAGACGATCTCATCGTTAGCCTCGTTCCAGGCGGACCCCGGTACGCTGACGTTGTCTTGATCTTCGACCGGCGTGATCCGGTGGGCATCGCTGCCGTCGAGATTCACGATCCACAATTCGGCCGGGCCTTGGTTGTAGCCATTGGCGAACAGCGTGAACACGATGCGGTCGCCGTCGGGCGCGAAGGCTGCATTCTGGGCGCTGGCCCGTGGATTGTCGGGGTTGTACGCTGAATAGAGCAGCCTGGCGCCGTCGGAGCGCGGTGACGCTTGCGGCCCGCCGCCAACGCTCATCAAATCGTCGGGCCCGACGTCACCTTGACCGCCACCGCCTGAACCGGATCCAGCACATCCAGCAAGAAGAATGACGGCGCAGCCCATCGTCGCCCAGCCTGCCCGCATTCCCCGAGTTTCTTGTCTTGATACGCGCACGATGATGACCTCCCCGTCACGGACACGTGGACCGTGGCTACCTCTGACCGAGCCGTCGCGACGTTCCTTCAACCTAATTCGACGGCGGACTCAACACGCGGAATCGATCCGCCGGCACATTCGGCATCAGCACGCCCGTCTCGTTGAAGATTGTATCAGGCAACAGGCCTTCATAGGGATTGCCTTCAAACGACATCACATGGATTCCGGTAATGGAGATGCCGCCTCCGGTATCCCCGCAGTACATGCCGTAGACTTGCAGGGCGCCGGCGATGGTCTCTTCCCAGGGGTCCAGATTCAGGGTACCCAGGTCCAGGTCGGGATCGAGTTGCAGGAGCGTACCGATGGGTATGGAACCCGGATCGCTGGAGACGCCATCGGTGGCGGTGGCCGGTGCCACGACTTCGTTTGCCCGAGTCAAGGGATACACAAACACCAGGGCGTGTTCGATGCGACCGGCCGCCAGTTCGTGCGGCCATACCGCTCCGGCCAGCAGGGCAAAGCCCGAAGCCCGGACGCCGTCGGTCTGGTTCGGGCCGATCGCCGGGAACACGCCGCTACCGGTCACATCCGATGAAGAACCCACCGTGGCCTGCCAGGAGCCGTCATCGTTGCGCATGGGTCGCCAGAACTCGTAGATCAACCCGGCATCCTGCTCGAACACTGTTAGAAAACGATCCAGGCCGCAATCGGGGATCGCAAAGTCGGGGATGGGGGCTTCCAGCGAATTGGAATCGGCAAAGCCGCTGGTGATAGAGACATTAACCCTGGGGGTATCGGCGTCTGCCAGGTAAACAGGAGGAGCATCCTGGGTGGCTGAGAGAAACATCCCCCCGAAGCTTTCGAACGATTCCGCGAAGCTGGCGATGATAACATCGGATTCGGACGATATGGATGGGTTATCCGCAATGGGCGTGTTCCAGACCGAATCGTCTGCATAGGGTGGGCTGTAGTCAAAATCAGCGAACGGGCCCACATCCTCGTCGGTGGCGTCGAAGGCTGCGCAGTCGGGCAACTCCGGGCAATTCAGCGTGGAGCCGGTGCTGAAGCAGAACACGCCGGGGTTGGAAAGCGAGTTGTCTTGTGCGTCTCGGGCTTCGAGGATGGCCAGGCCGTAGGTCACGTTGTCCTGCAGGCCTCCTTCAAAGCTGACCGTGGCGGTGGTTCCGTCACCGGACAGCTCGACGCGCAAATCGGCTGTGTCACCGGTTTCGGACAGCAGATCGCCGGAAAGGAATTCCAGGTCGATGGCTCGATTGAACTCCACAACCACGTCCGTATCGACCGGCACATCAGTGCTGCAAGGCGTCGGCGTGACACAAACGATGGACAATTGATCCGAAGCAGCGTCGAAGGGACAGTCCATGGCATCGCAACCGCCTCCGTCGCCCCCGCCGCCGGATGATCCGGACGAGTCACCCGTGGTAAACGAAATGACGATGGACCCTCCCAACTGGGTGCCGTCGGCAAACTGTAAGTCGCTGATGGTCACCGAATAGGCGGTGTTGGGATCCAGCGGCTGCGACGGCGTCACCGTGACCACCGTGTTCCCGTCGGACCAGACCGGATCGAGGAAATCCACTGGAGGATCGAAGGCTCCGTCGATGCTGTCTGGGACGGCCGCCTTACGAAGCGTGAAGACGACCGACGCATCCAGCCCCACGCCGGACGCTCCCTCGGCCGGAGAACTATCCGCCAGCGCCTCTGTCGCCGGTATAACCTCACCGCCACCGCCACCGCCGCCACCTCCACCTCCACCGTCACACCCGCCGAAGTAGGGAATCAGCAGGGCGCCGCAACCGATGAGAATACACCGTGCCGGTTTCTTGAGTGTTGCCATTTTCATAGCGTGTCCTCCCTATGTTGACTGACAGTGTCGCCGGCAGGCTCGGTGTCGAGATTGGACGGCCACTGTGTTTTTCGCCCTCAACTCCGACCGCTCGACGCTTTGTCTCCGCCCGCCAATCCACCAGAACCGCGCGGACCAGCAGACTGTTCTCGAACTCGACCTCCAGTGTCGCCGCGGGGCCCTCCACCGATCCCAGGGGCTCCCCCACCACGTAGTCCTCTATTCGATACTTTCCGCTGCCCAGCCCGCGCAGCTCCACCTGGCCCGCAAACGTCGCCCCCCAGGGCTCGACGAAGAACCCGTAGTAGACAACATCATCCTTGCGAACCACGTGCGCCTCAGGCCGGTCAAATCCGTACGTGTACAGCCCGCCGAGATACTCACCGGACGCAAGCTCGAGCTCCCGCCCCAGGTTCAACCAGGTCCAGTACCGGTCCCATTGGCCGTCGGATTCCAGCTCGGTGTATTTGGTTTGCAGCACAGCACCCACCCCCAGGCAGGATGCGAAATCGACCGGGCCGTCGCGCTCGTCCTCTTGCCGGTTGATCAGTAGCGATAACTCGACGTGGTCGCAGAGCACCGGCGCAGCCGGCCCGAAGAAGGCTTTTTGTACCTTGGTCCGAATCCTCATTTGACGCGAACCGACGGGGTCGGACGTAATCAGTTGGTTCTGGTGGGGATACAGATAAAAACTCTGAGGTACACCGCAGTTGCACACGTTCAGTATCGCATCGGGTCGCAGTTGGCGGGCGGTCTCGGCTATGGTCCTGTAAACCGTCGGATAGGCCTCAATGGAATCGTCCGGCGAGTCATGTTCATGGGCCTCGGCGTAGCACCGTGGTACGCCGTAAATGTAATCCATCTTGAAACCGTCAAAACCCCATACTTCGATAGCCCGGGTGACGAACTCGCGGTGGTACTCGACCACCTCATCGACGGCTGGGCAGAGCATGTAGTCGGTCAACTCCTCGCCGCCCTCATCGCCGTAGTCGTTGGGATTGCCAGCCGGGTCGGGTGCGAACGGCGGCTCACCGCCCTCTTCGTCCAACACCATCCAGTCGAGATGCTCGGCCGCCAGGTCCGAATCGCGCTCCACGTTGCCGGGCTGCCACCACAGCTTGGCCAGCAACCCAGCCTCGTGGATAGCGTCGGTCAGGGCGCGAAAACCCTCGTCGCCGTCGCAGCTCGGTTCGGGGCCCTGGCAAACCACGGCTGGATCGGGCACGTAGTCGCCGGTCGAGAAATCCACGTACCAACCCGAATCAATGGTGACCACCCCGATGCCCAATTCGACCAATTCCTCCAGGCGCCAGGTAATGTCGTCCAGGGTCCACGCTTCCTCGTATCCGTATGTCTCCCAATGTTGCAGGTAGGCTGTGGCCGGTGGACTCTCCGGCGGGGCCACACCCAACGCAGCCATGGCTCGGGCGTAGGATCGGGCCCCCACAAACACGTCCCCCGCGTGGGCCACCAGCAGCGTGGCGCCCACTTCGACCTCCTGGCCCTGGGGCAGCGTCCGCCCCGGCCACTCGAACGACAGCCACGCATTCCCCTCGGCCGCCCGAACCGGAATGGCCAGCCGACGCGGCCCCGTCGAAGCTGACCCCACGCCCAGTCCGCCGCCCCGGCTCCAAACGTCACAGTATGGCACGCCACCGTTCAGCGGTTGTTCGTTGCGTCGATCCTGCCCGTTGACCAGCGGCATGACGTAGTCCTGGCCCCAAACTTCGGCGCCGCCCTGGAAGGACCAGAACCTCGGCCCGTCGCTGGGCGGGTCAACGGCCTGCAACTCGAAGTCGTGCTCGATGATCGCATCGACCGCCAGGTCGCGGTCTTGGGACGTGTAGCGGGTCCGAACCAACACTACACCGGGGTAATCGTCCGGCGCTTCGAGAACCGCGGTCCTTTCTATGGACCGGGATCGGCTACGACCTTCCACCGTCAGGCGCTGCCCGGGTCCCAGCGCTCCGGCCGCCGATTCGATCCGCGAGTCGGTGCGAACGAAGTCATCGACCCACTCGTCCGCCACCACCAGCCGGGCCGAGGGGTCAACCTCGCCGAAAGGCGCGCTTAGTGCCTGCCAGTCCCCGTTCGCATCCTGCAGATAGACGCGAAGCGCCGTCCGCCCATCCACCTCCACGGCAATCCCAGCCCCCTCCAGTCGGACAACCTCCTCCAGCGGATCGACGTTGGCATCGCCATTGGCGCCGGAACTGCCGCCTCCACCCTCCGCGCAGCCCGGCAGCAGGACGGACCCCAGCGAAGCGATGGCTAGCAGGCTCAAGCGCCCAATCCGTGTCATTTGCTGCATTCCCGTGCGGTTGCGTCGTCGAGCAAATGGGCGGCCATCCGTATCTGGGTCCTAGAGTCCTGGCGGCGGTGTCGTTGTCAGTTGACCTAAACCTCTGGTGCGAGAATCCCTTCTCGCACCTCGCCGAGCTCCGCAATAACGGGGGCGAGATGGGTCCCGGCGCGCCGGGATCGCCCCAGCTTCTCACACACCGTCTTAGAGTCCCGGCGGCGGTGTCGTTGTCAGTTGGCCGAGCGACCGCCGAGTCACGTAGGGGACATAACCCCTCCCCAGCGATAGTTGATAAGCCTCCTCCGCATCCTCCAAGGCGTATTCGCAATCGAAAACCGGCACGTTGGCTTCTTGAAACTGGTCCAGAAAACCGAGAAAGAAGTTCACCGTGTCCGCGTCTCTTCTAAAACCGAATCCGTTCGGGTCGTCCCAAACGTCGGTGGCGTCACCGTCGAACCAGATGGGCTCCTGAGAGACCGCGTCGATCACTTCAAGCAGCTCGGGGTGTCCATCAATCAAAGAGACGGCGTTTTGCTGGATAATCAGAAAATCGGGGTTCCGGGCCAGGGCATAGTCTCGCATGCGGCCAATGAAGGCGATCATCTCGACGGCAGGGTCCAACCCCTCAGCCCGGGCCCGGGCCGCCACCTCGTCATTCTCGTAGCCCTCCACCCAGTCGAGGTAAATCCCGTCAAACCCGCTGCGAAGCGTCTCGTCGAGGGTGCTGTTGTAGTCGCCGTAGGGTGCGGAGGAGAGGCCTTGGCCGTCTATGATGATGTTCTGCCACTGCGGCTCCCAGTACGCCACCGGGTAATTGCCTTCAAAACCGTCCGGGTCTCGGGTGACGATCCAATCGGGCCAATCACCGGGCAGCGATTCGCCAACCGGCCAATTCTTCGACCACGTCCAATACCACCGCCAATCCTCAGCCTCGCCGATGTCGATGTACGCGATGATCAGCTTGCGATGCAGACCATCGCTGGCCTTGGAGGCTTTTAGCGTTTCAACCAGGTTGGCCGTGTCGAACTCGCGATCCACCGAGGACCAATCCGTACGCGTCGGCTCGATCACCAGCATGTCGTAGGCGGACTCCGCCAGGGCATCATCCGCCCCGATGGCTGACACCGATTGAATCTGATATCCCCAGAACTTTATCTCGTCCAATGCCAGCGGCTGACTTCCCACGTCACCGGCGGTCGTAAAGCTGAATGAGAACTCGTCCGACAGCTCCGTCCCATCCGCGAAGTTCAACTCGCCGATGAAGACCGTGTATGTCGTACCAGGGGCCAGCTCTGTTGCGGGTTTCACGGTGAGAATCGTGTCGCCCGCGCTCCAGCTCACTTCCAGAGT
>JBHHVM010000185.1:0-6849 GCA_046754265.1 Phycisphaerae bacterium | reverse complement strand
GCACGGGCCATACCGTCACCGTCCTCGAAAGAATCAACACACGCCGGGCCACACGCTAGACTACGAAAGGGAGAGTGACCGAGATGTAGGGTCCGCTGTGCGGACCAAACGCCAATGCAACAACTGACCGGACCAACCCAGCGCACCGTCCGCAGCGCGGACCCACCCCACCTGGCCTCCATCAAATCCATCCCGGTCCGATGTGCAATCGCCCTCATCCAAGCCTACCGGCTGGCCCTACGCCCCCTGCTAATCGGCCACTGCAAGTTCTGCCCCACCTGCAGCCAATATGCCGTCGGGTCGCTGCGAAAGCACGGCCTGCGCCGGGGAGGCTGGCTCGCCCTACGCCGCATCTGCCGCTGTCACCCCTTTACCAAAGGTGGCATCGACCCCGTGCCGGAGTAGTCGGCCAGTGCCCCAACGATGTTCCTGATCTTAGTCGCCGAGTAACTGCACGATATGCCCCAACTCCGGCAGGATGAGCTTTTCCATGGCCAGCTCGACCGCTTTGGTCGAACCCGGCAGCGAAAACAGGGCTGTGTTGCCCACGCTGCCCGCTACGGCCCGCGATAGCATCGCCCCCGGACCAATCTGGTCGTAACTGAGCATCCGAAACAACTCGCCGAATCCGTCTAACCGCTTGTCCAGCAGGGCGGTGACCGCCTCAAACGTCGTGTCTCGCGAGGCTAACCCTGTTCCCCCGGTCAGCACGATCGCCCGGCAATCCGGGTCGGCGGCCAACTCCATCAACCGCTGCCCGATCCGGTTTGGATCGTCCGGTATGATCGCATAGGCCAGCACCTGGTGCCCAGCCTCTTTCAAGGCTTCGCGAATGTATTGACCCGACGTATCATTCTCCACCGTCCGGGTGTCACTAATGGTCAGCACCACGCAGGTCACCTGCTCAACCCGATGCTGTTTGTGTTGATCGGCCGGCATCACAATCCTTCACTTTTTACGACAGTGGGGTGCTATGGCCACCACCCACCCGTCATCGTAGGACTTTCAACCCCGCCTCCCGCCGCATCCGGTTCACTTGGTCCGCCAACTTGGGGTCCCCCGTTACAAACGCCGACAGGTTCCCCGTACTGATCTGTAACAGCTCAGCGGCGTCCGAGAGCCGCATCCCACAGGCTAGCAGCACGTCCAACACCTCAGCCACCACCAGCAGATACCGCCGGTCGCGCAACCCCACCGTTAGCCGTGTCCCTCCCACCAGACAACCTGCCACCGTCTCGCTGGGTTCGTACTGGGTCACATCCACCACCCGTCGCCGCGACAAGGCAATGGCCCGCCGCATACGCCGCAGTGCCCGGGCCCGGTTCTCATGCTGCGACCGACTTTCCGTCGCCACCACCATCAACTCCGTCCCCTTCAATCGCAGGCGAACGGCTGAATCCGTCTTGTTTCGTTTCTGACCGCCCGGACCGCTGGCCCGATAAGTATCCACCCGGCAGTGGGCCAACAGGGCGTCATCTTCCAGGCTCAACAGCTCGACCACCACGGTACCTCACCCGTCGCCATGGCACGGTTTACCGGCTCACCGGGTCGCATGGTACTTGCCGCTTCTGGACAAGCCAACCAACGCCCCAAGACCGCCGGACCTATCGGACCCAACCGAACCGTTACAGGCTGCCCAAGTCAACCAAACCGCCAGCCGATAAGCAGGCAGACCTTAGCCGCAAAGTGCGGTCAGCCAGTGGCTTGCGGAGATACTTTCAATGATACGCCGGTTGCCCATAGCCATCGCCTTGCCCTCGCTCGTGCTGGTGGTGCTCATCGGCTGCGAAACCATGTTCACCTCTTCACCGTCGACCCGAAGCGGTGACGCCGGCTTGACTTCTGTGGCCGACAACATCGACTCGACCGGCGAAGGCCAATTCGGCGAAGTGGGTGGGGGCGGCCAGTCGACCGGCCCCGACGTGGCCGACCCGGAAGGAGAAGCCACCGCCAGCAACTTCCGGGCCATTCAGATCGACCCCGCCCGCGAAGACTCTGCCGGTCCCAAATTCGCCAAAGCGGCCGACATGGATAACGACGGACTGTTGGACGTCGTCACCGGGTGGAACGAGTCTCAACCGGTGCAAATGCACTTACAGCGCCGTGACGTCGAGGGAAACATTTCCTTCGTGGCCGTCAACCTGGGCGGGACCAGCCCCATCGCCCTGATGGGCGATATTGCAGTGCTTGACTTTGACAACGACGGCTGGCAAGACGTCGCCGTGCTAATCAAGACCACCGGCGTCTTTGGCGTCTGCCCAACACCCGGAGCCGATCCCCCCTTCGCCGTCTTGGACAACACCGACAATACCGAAGTGCAGATTCTGTTCAACCCCGGCAACATGGACGACGTGCAAGACGGCGACGCCTGGCAGGAAGTTCGCCTGGCCCGCACCAATCTACCGGGTCGGCGCGATAAGGACATCCAGGAAGCCCGCACTTTTCCGGAGTTCAACAGCTTCGTCGCCATGGCCGCCGGTGAAATCGACGGCATCAACGGGCCCGACATCATCGTTTCCTACAACCCAGCCACCTGCGAATTCTACGGCGACGATCCGCCCGTCAATCGCATCCTGTTTTTACCCAACCCTGGCGGCACGGCCACGCGAAACCCCGGGACCATACCGCAGACGGCCACCGCCGAGGCCGGCCCGGATCTGGCGGCCACCATTCCCGACCCAGCCGATATGAACCCCGAGGGGTCGCAAGTGACCCTCGATGCCTCGCTTAGCTTTACGTCCCAACTGACGACTCCATCGTTCGTCTGGCGTCAGGTATCCGGGACGGCAGTCGCCTTGGCTGGCGCAAGTAGCGACCGCCCGACCTTTACGGCTCCCATTACCTCGGCCGCCCTGACGTTCCGCGTGGATGCCAGTGCCGGCGGCATGACCGACTTTGATTTTGTCAACGTCGTCGTCGGTGATCCAGGCAACCTTCCACCGACCGTCGTCACCGGTGGCGATCAGACTGTTTTCCCCGACGCATCCAATCCCGCAGCCGCCACCGTGATCCTGTCGGCCCTTGGGGCGGATCCCGACGGCAATACGCTCACGTATCAGTGGACCCAGGTATTTGGCGTCCCCGTCACATTAACCGGAGCCGATCTGCCCAATGCCACATTTACGCCGCCAACCGACGGCGGTGAGCTGCGCTTCCGCGTGACCGTCTCGGACGGGACGTATTCGGCCTCCGAACTTGTCGTGGTGCTCAATGCGGTCTGGACACCCCTGGTGCTGGACGGCTCGCTGGCCCGGGCGGGCGACGTGGCCATTTCAGACGTGGATCAGGACGGCGACAACGACGTGGTCTACACCTTCCCCGACCAGATTTCGGCAAACGTCTCCTGGATCCGAAACCCCACGGTGCCTCATGACAGCCTGAGTCCATCCGGCCCCGCTGCCGCCCATCTGACGGGGAATTGGCAGATCAGGCCCATCGGGCAGGTGGACACTGACGCCGATTCCATTGCCATCGGCGACGTCGACCTGGATGGCTTCGATGACGTGATGGTGCGCTCCACCATCGGCCAGATTGCCCAGTGGTTCCGACACCCCGGCGCCGGCGACCTGGAGCCCATCTTCCCGCCGCCCGATGCCGTGCCCGACCGGTTCAACTTCCCTTGGCAGGTCTTCACCATTGCCGAATACATCTTCCGATCGCCCCTGGCCGTTAACGTCGGCGACCTCACCGGCGACGGATTCAACGAAGTGGTCGTCTCGGCCGGCGGCGTCGTCTACTGGTATGACGCCTCCAGCGGGGGCAACCCCTACGACTTCTGGGAAGAAAACTTCGTCATCGACGACACCAAGTCCGAGGGTGTCACCGACGATCCCAGCGATCCCGATTTCCAGGACAACGGCACCGTCATCAACGCATTGACCATCGCCGACCTGGATGGCGACGGTTTCAACGACGTCATCGGGACGCTCGACCGTCGAACGTCCAGCGGGCTGACCGACGATACCTTGATTTGGTTCCGCAATACGCTGGGCGATCAAGCAGAGCAGTTGGAATAGCAAA
The DNA here is from genome assembly GCA_046754265.1 of Phycisphaerae bacterium. Lineage (GTDB taxonomy): Bacteria > Planctomycetota > Phycisphaerae > UBA1845 > UBA1845 > OFTM209. Next base: position 2,829 of record JBHHVM010000185.1, on the reverse strand, counting down.
CCGAATCGGCAACCTCGGGCATTTGCCCGACCGCGGAGATATTCAGTAATGAAACACTCGTGGTGTGTGATGGTCATTTGCCTGGCGGCGCTGATAGTCGGGGGCGCCGCTTGCGAGACGTTCTTCGTCGACTCCCAGGCTTCGTCGTCTGGCACCGGTGACTTCGTCGTGTCAGGCCGGACCGAGAGCTTTTTCCTGGCCCGTCAGGTGGACCCTCGAAGCGAAGACTCAGCCGGTCCCCAGGTCGTGGCCGCCGGCGACCTCAACGGTGACGGCATGACCGACCTGGCCAGCGTTTGGAACCAGTCTCAACCCGTCCAGGCCCACATCCAGCAGCGGACCGCCAATGGAGACGTCTTCTTTATCACCGTGCCGTTGGCCGGCACCACACCCATCGCCAGCGCCTCGGGCATCGAAATCGCCGATATGGACGGCGATGGTCGCCAGGACATCGTCGTCCTGGTCAAAGACACCGGCACCGTGGCCCTGTGCGACCCCGAACGCCTTGACTGCGACACGACCGAGAATGGTGGGATCATCAACGGAGCCCTGTGGGGCGGGCTGATCATCTTCTACAACCCAGCCGACCCCATTAACGACCTCTGGGCCCCGGTCATCCTGGGCAACTCCTTCTTTGCCGGCGCCGGCAGCGAAAACGATCCGCCCGAAGAGGGCGGCTACACCGGGCTGACACTCGCTGACATCGACGGGCAGTTGGGTCCGGACATCATCGTGGCCTTCAACAGCGCCGAGGGCGATCCGCCCGTCAACCGCATCGACCTCTACCTCAACCCCGGCAACGCCGGCTCGCGCTTCGACGATGCCTGGGACACCACCACCGCCTTTGCCGACTTCCCCAAGGCAGGCGCGGTGGGCACGCTGGATGTGGACCGCGACGGCGACCTGGATATCGTGGCCATCAACCCCGACGCCCGCAGTGGAAACGTCTTCTGGCTGCCCAACCCCCTGATTCGCAACGGGGCCACCGACGCCAATGCGGTCGCCAACACGGTGGATTGGAACATCCGGGCCCCGCTGGGGCACGTCGATACCGGTGCCGAAACGCTGGCCATCGGCGACGTGGACGGCGATGGACTGGATGACATCGTGGTGCGCTCGAAAGTGGGCAAGCTGGTTCAGTGGTTCCAGGCGCCGGCCGTACCCTCCACCAGCTTTATCCGCAACCCCTGGCGGGTGTTCACTTTGGCTGAGTTCGTGGACCGAGAGCCCCAAGGCATGGCCATCGGCGACCTGACCGGCGACGCCCAGATCGAAGCGGTCATCGCCGCCGAAGGAGCTGTGGTCTGGTTCGACGCCCTCGGCGCCCCCAGTATTTTCGACCACTGGGCCGAGAACCTCATCATCGACGAGGGGCCGCCCCCCGACGCCACGACTCAGGGTCTTGGCGCCGTCGATGAGACCGGCACGACCGATCCGCTCATCTCCGTGACTGACCCAACGGCTGACCCCACCGCCCAGAACGTTCAGGAAGCAGGCACCTTTATCGCCACCATGCTGATCGTCGATATCGACGGCGACGGCGCCAACGACATCGTCGCCACCATCGACCGCGCCGAACTAAGCGGCCTGGCCGACGACGCCCTGGTCTGGTTCCGAAACCTGCGCAACTGATCCATCATCGCGAAACTGAACTGGCAGATACCTGCCTTGCGCAGCAAGGGTGGCGGACCGACGCCGTGACCCTGACTCGCATCCCGGCTAGACTCTCCCGCCATGCCGGACCCCAATCATCCCACACCAAACAATTTTAACCTCACACCGGACGACTTCCGCGCGCTTGGTGAATCCGTTCTGGACCTCATGGCTGAATCTCTCGGCGCCGAACCGGCTGACCCCGTGCTCGAACCCATCAGCGGGGCCGACCTCCGCCGCCTGCTGGACGAACCCTTACCGTCGAAGGGCTGTCCGCCCGAGGCGGTGTTGCGCCTTTGCCGTGATATCCTGATTCGGTACAACCGGCGAAACGGACACCCCGATTTCTTCGCCTACGTCTGCGCCTCAGCCGACCCCATCGGTGTTCTTGCCGACGCGTTGGCCTCTGCGATGAACCAGAACGTCACCGCCTGGCGTTCAGCTCCACCAGCCGCCGAACTCGAGCGCCGCGTCATCGCCTGGCTCGACGAAATGGTCGGATTTGCCGGCCCGGGCCATGGGCTGCTCGTCGGTGGGGGGTCCGCGGCAAACTTCAACGCCCTGGCCGCCGCTATCCTTAACGTTGCAGACTCGACCGTCTCCCGCGAGCGCATGACCGTCTACCTTTCTCGTGACGCCCACGTGTCACTCTCCAAAGCCGCTCGGCTGCTGGGCATTCAATCGCAACACATCCGCAAGATCAGCCTCGACGCCCGTCGCCGCCTCGACCCGGCCGGATTGGCCCGACAACTCGAAGCCGACCGCACCGCCGGGCTTGTCCCCGCATGTATCTGCGCCTCAGCCGGGACCGCCAACACCGGGGCCATCGATCCACTTGCCGAAATTGCCGACTTGGTCTCCGGACACAGAATCTGGTTCCACATCGACGGCGCCTACGGGGCCCCAGCCGCGATGACCGATGACTATGCCTGGATGAAGATCGGGTTCGCTCGAGCTGATTCGCTGTCGCTGGACCCGCACAAATGGCTGTTTGCCCCGCTGGACGCCGGCTGCATCCTTTACCGCGACCCGGCCGCCTCCGCCCGCGCTTTCTCAGTACAGGCCGAATACACGGCCGTTTCCCAAACCGATCCGATCGAGGGCTTTGCCTTCTTCGACCACGGTCTCGAATTGTCCCGTCGCTTCCGGGCCCTAAAAGTCTGGATGATCCTGAAA
>JBHHVM010000184.1:0-6854 GCA_046754265.1 Phycisphaerae bacterium | reverse complement strand
ACGAAGAACAACCCATGAGCCGACGGGGCAAGGCTCCGAGGTCTACGGCGGCCAGGTGTCGGTCGCCGTCAGGCGAAGTGAGGCGGTTTAATGAACAGCGGTCCACTCATCGCGTTTGCAGGAGGCGGCAGCGGCGGACATTTGTATCCCGTCCTGGCGGTGGCGAATCGATTGGCTGCGTTGATTCCGGGGTTACGGCTCCTTTTTTTGGCCACCGATCGGGTGATCGATGCTCATATTCTGGCGGCGGAATCGGCTGAGGTGGTGCGGCAGACGGTGCGCCCCCTGCCGCGGCGACCCTGGCAATGGCCCGGGTTCTTGCTGGGCTGGCGTCGGTCGCGACAGGATTGCCGGCGGCGGTTTCGGCGGGAGCGTCCGATGGCGGTGCTGGGCAGTGGTGGATTTGCCAGTGCCCCGGCTATTTGCGAGGCGGCCCGTGTGGGCATTCCGACGGCGCTATTGAACCCCGATGCGGTACCGGGCCGGGCGAATCGGTGGCTGGGCCCGCGGGCCGACGCCATCTTTGCCCAATGGGCCGACACGGTGGACCACTTCAACGGGCACACGCAGGTATTGGTAACGGGGTGTCCGGTTCGCCCGGAGTTTCGGGAGGCGGACCGTGAGGCAGGCATCCAGCACTTCGGCCTGGACCCGGCCAAGAAGACGTTGCTGGTGACCGGAGCCTCGCTGGGGGCCCGATCGTTGAACGAGGCGATGGTGGCAGCCCTGCCGGAGCTACGACGGAGTGGATTGGGCGAGACGTGGCAAGTGCTGCACTTGACGGGCGACAAGGAGAAGGCGGCGGTCACGGCAGGGTATGGATCCGATCTGGCAGGCGTCCGGATTGTGGGGTTCACCAAGCACATGGCCCTGGCGCTGTCGGCGGCGAACCTGGTGGTCTGCCGGGCCGGCGCGTCGACGCTGGCGGAAATCACGGCGATGGGCCGACCCGCGGTGCTGATGCCCTACCCGCATCACGGCGATTTGCACCAGGTGGCCAACTCGCGGGTGCTGGTCAAGGCCGGGGCGGGTCGAATGGTGCTGGACCACGTGGACCCGGCCCGAAACGGCCCGGTGCTGGCCCAGGCGCTGACCCGGCTGATGAGCAATCCGGCTGAATTGGGCAGATTGGCCGGGGCGGCCCGTCGCATCGGAACCTCCAACGCCGCCACGGCCATCGCAGAGCATTTGATCCACTTGGCCGGGCGGGAAAGCGAAGAACTCGTGAAGGCAAGTGAGAAGTGAAAAGTGAGAAGTGAGAAGGCGGCGAACCCCCTGGAGAACCCTGGGCGAATGAATATAGAAAACCGGGCGGGCGGGACGATATCCAAAGCCAGGCGATCCAATAGGTGCGAGGGTGGCAAGGTGGGTATGCGCGCGGCGCTGCAAGCGGTTGCAGAATCATCGTCGGACGCTGGCGCCCGCTCTTGGGATGGGGCCAAGGTCCATTTGATCGGGATCGGCGGCTGCGGCATGCGCGGAGCGGCGGCCCTGGTGCAGCACCTGGGGGCGCGGGTCAGCGGGTCGGACCAAGCGGTCCACCGGAACCTGGACGGACTGCTTGTTGGCGGAGCGGTGGTCTACGCAGGTCACCGGGCAGACCAACTGCCGGACGACGCGGATTGGGTGGTCATCAGCGCAGCCGTCCCGGAAGACAATCCGGAATTGCAGCGGGCCCGGAGCCTGGGACACACGGTGGTGACCTACGCCGAATTGTTGGGCCTGCTGATGCAGGAACGCAAAGGCGTGGCTGTAGCGGGCACGCACGGCAAGAGCACGACCACCGGGTTGACGGCCTACATCTATCGATTGGCCGGGCTGGACCCGTCGTTCATCGTCGGGGCCCACTGCCGGCAGTTGGGGGGCAGTTCCGCGGCGGGCGCCGGCCAGCACATGGTGGTCGAATCGTGCGAATTCGGGCGGTCGTTTCTCCACCAACATCCGCAGATCGCAGCCATCTTGAATATCGAAAGCGACCATCTGGACTACTATGAGGACCTGAACGACATCATCGACGCCTTTTCCAGTTTCGCGGGGAACGTGGGGCCGGACGGGGTGGTCGTTGCCAAGCACCGGATGCCGGCGGTGGCCCGGGCAACGGTCGATACCGCTGCCACAGTGGAGACGTTCGGCGTTTCCCCGGAGGCGACCTGGCATGCCGCGGACATTCGGATGGCCAAGGGGGTCAATCGGTTCTCGGTGCGGCATCGGGGCGAGTTTATGTTCGAGACCCCCCTGGCGTTGGCGGGTCTGCACAATGTTTTCAATGCCCTGGCTGCGACGGCGCTGGCCTGGCACGGCGGTGCAAACGTCGAGGCCATTGCGGAAGGCATTGCGACGTTTCAAGGGGTGGACCGGCGGATGACTTTGCGTAGTTCGGCCGGTGGCGTGACGGTGGTGGACGACTATGCCCATCATCCGACGGAAATCAGCGCCACGTTGGAGGCTCTGCGGACCCGCTACACACCCCGCCGGACGTGGGTGGTGTTTCAACCGCACCAGTATTCGCGCACCCGTCTGTTGATGGACGAGTTCGCCACCTGCTTTGACGGAGCAGATACGGTGCTGGTGCCGGATATTTACGCCTCGCGCGACAGCGAGGAGGACCGTCGAAGCACCGGATCGGCCGAGTTGGTGGCCCGAATCGGCGAGCGGGGTGGTCGGGCGGAGTATCTGCCCTCGCTGGAGGAAGTGACTCGGCGTCTGGTCGGGCAGGTGGATCGGGGCGATTTGGTGGTGACCATGGGGGCGGGTGACGTCTGGAAGGTGGCCGATGGACTGGCTGAGCAAGCTCGGCGGGCCGATTGAGCGCGACGTGCCGCTGGCGGAGATGACCTGGTTCGGACTGGGTGGCCCAGCCCGGTTTCTGGCGCGTCCGAATGACGACGAGCAACTGGGGCGCGTGCTGGATCGTGCCAGTCAGCAGGGCCAGGAGGTGAAGGTGTTGGGTCGCGGGGCCAACATTCTGGTCAGCGACAACGGGTTCGACGGCCTGGTGGTGCGATTGGACAGCCCGGCGTTTGGACGGACCGAACAGCAAGCGGGCCGGGTCGTGGCCGGGGCCGGCGTGGACCTGATGCGGTTGGTGCGAACGTGCAGCCGCAAGGGCTTGGCAGGCCTGGAACAGTTGGCCGGTATTCCCGGCACGGTGGGCGGGGCCATCCGCATGAACGCAGGCGGCAGGTATGGCGAGATTGGCGACGCGGTGGAGTGGATCGAGGTGCTGGATGTGAACGGTCAACGCCGCCGGCTGGACAAAAGTGAAGTTGGATTCGGGTATCGACGGACCGCCCTGGGGGACGTGGTGATCACGGCGGCCTGCTTCGGGCTGGAACCGGCGGACCCGGATGAGGTGTATCGACGGTTCCTGGAATACTGGCGGACCAAGAAGGCATCGCAGCCTATGGCGGATCACAGTGCAGGGTGCATCTTCACGAATCCACCGGGCGACTCTGCGGGGCGGATCATAGATCGAGCCGGTCTCAAAGGCAGGCGGTGTGGCCGGGCCAGGGTCTCAGAGCGGCACGCCAACTTCATCGTGGCCGACAAAGGTGCCAAGGCCGACGACGTGCTGCGCCTGATCGACCAAGTGAGAACGTCGGTGCTCAAGCAGTTCGGCACCCTGTTGCAACTGGAAATCGACGTCTGGGGACGGGCAGGCAAGGACGATCGCCCGGCACGTTACGCTCGTGCCAAGGAGTGTCTTCAATGACCAAAACGCTCAACACGCCGCTGCGAACTTCATCGCCCCAGATAGACGTGGGCAAGAGGCTGAAAATCACGGTCCTGGCGGGCGGCCCCAGCTCCGAACGCGAGGTCAGCCTGGCCAGCGGATCGGCGGTGGCGGCTGCGTTGGTTCAGCGGGGACATGCGGTGACGGTTCGCGACATCGACGAGGGGAACCTGTCGGCCCTGGAGGTGCCCACGGATTTCGCGTTCATCGCGTTGCACGGCGCGTTCGGCGAGGACGGCCAAGTGCAGGAGCAGTTGGCCAGGCGGGGGATCGCTTTTTGCGGGTCCGATGCGGCAGCCAGTGCGCTGGCCATGAACAAGGCGGGCACCAAAGCACGGCTCATGGAAGCGGACCTTCCGACCCCGCGATACCTGGTGCATCATCATCGTCAAGATCGCCGGTCGTGGGGTTGTTGGAAGCTGCCGCTGGTGGTTAAGCCGGTGGCCTCGGGCAGCAGCGTGGACACGTTTATCGTGCGCGACCAGCCCGGGCTGCAAGAGGCGTTGGAACGCCTGGGCGAGCGATACGGCTGCGCCCTGGTCGAACAGTACGTGCGGGGGCCCGAACTGACGGTGGCGGTGCTGGACCGGACCGCCCTGCCGGTCTGCCAGATCGTGACGCAACGCGAGTTTTATGACTATCAAGCCAAGTATGTGGATGACGATACAACCTATGAGTTTGACATTGATCTGCCCGAGGCGCTGTTGCATCGCGTGCAGGAGATGAGCCTCCATGCGTTTGACTGCCTGGGCTGTCGCGACTTTGCCCGGGTGGACTGGATGATCGACGAGGCAACGATGCAACCTTTCTTGCTGGAGATCAACACCATACCCGGTTTTACGAGCCATTCGTTGCTGCCCAAGGCGGCCAAGCGCGTGGGAATCGGCTTTGAGGAGCTTTGTGACCGGATCGTTCGTCTGGGGATGGAGCGAGAGAGCTAGTCGGGTCGAAGACCCGGCCTACGTTCATCGGTTCAGTCGAATATGGCAAAGAAAAAGAAAAAAAAGACCGCCCGGGCGAAGTCGTCGGGACGGAATAGTTGGCTGGGCGGGTTGGACGCCGAGCGGAAGCGACGGTTCTTCTCGGCGGGTGCGCGGGCCGGGGCGGTCCTGGTTGTGGTGGCTGCATTGTGCGTGGGGATGGCCCGGTTGGATCGATACGTTCACGCCGACGAGCGCTTTACGGGTCCGGCCAAGCTGGTGTTGGTCAATGTGCCGGATGGGTTGGAGAAAATCGTTCGGGAGCACTTGGCCCCGGTCAGCCGGACCGGTTGGACGGAGCAGGAACTGTGCCGTCGAATGGCGGATCGCTTGGCTGAGTCAGCATGGGTCCGACGGGTCAACAGCGTTCGCCGCCTGCCGATCGGGGTCATCGAAATCCGCTGCGCCTACCGGACACCCACTGCGATGGTTCAGTCGCAAGACGGGTTTGTGCTGCTCGACGGCGAGGGGGTTCGCCTTCCGGGGCTGTATCCGTATTCGTCGTCATTTTCGTTGATTCAAGGGGTGGCGGGCCGGGCGCCGGAACCTGGAGAACGATGGGAAGCCGGTGACGTGGAAGCCGGATTGAGCCTTTGGAAGCTGATGTCGGCCGAGCCGTTTGAAGATCAGGTGAGCGCCGTATTGGTCCACAATTACGCCGGGCGTGAGAACCCCGAGGCGGCCCACATCGAACTGGCCACTGATCGCGCCGGCGGCCGAGTTATTTGGGGATCGGCGCCGGGTGAGGAGATAGAGGAAAACTCCGCCGCCCAGAAAATGGCCATCCTGCGCCACAATCACCGCTTGCACGGCCGGATCGACGCAGGAAGGCCGGTCATCGACGTTTCGACGTTCCCGGATCGCTTCACCACGCCCGCAAGCTAGGGGTTCGGATTGGCCAGTTGCAACGCCCGGGTATAGTATAGAAATAATGGGCCCATCGTCCCGAAACCACGTTTGAGGTGCATGACCATGAACGGGTTGTCTGAGGCCTTACGGCAGGGGCAGATGTTCGCCGAGCAACACTTGCCGGCTGAAATGCTTTCCCAGACGGTGCCGATGGGCATCGTGATTCTGGGTTTCGGCGTGGTGGTCAGCGTGCTGGGGGCCCGGTTGGTGCGCCCAGTGCTGACGTTCGCGCTGGGCCTGGCCGGGGCACTGGCGGCCTTTCGTTTTGCGCCTCACCTCCAAGTCCCCGTGCCGATAACCATTCTTGCGACGGGGCTGTTGGTCGGGCTGATCGGTTTTTGGCTGCACCGCTTGTGGGTGGGGATCATCGTGGCCATGCTGGCGTCATCGGTGGCCCTTTCGGTATTCGGCTATTACCGGGTCCTGCCCGAGCTGGATCAGTTTGCCCAGGTCAATCCCGGTTCGATCGCCGCGTCGGCGTCCGGGGAATTCACGTTGCCGGACCCCGTCGACCAAGCCGGTTACAACCAGCCAAGCCCGAAAACCTGGGCCAAAGATTTCTGGGCCCACCTTACCGCCCGCCAGGTCGATGTCGATAAGAAGATTGCCGTCATCGGCGCCGGCGCAGCCCTGGTTGGGCTGATGCTGGGCTTGTTGGCCACGCGAGGCGCGTTGATCCTCTGTACGGCATTGATCGGCACGTCCATGGTGGCATCGGGTTTAACGCTGATTGCCACGACGGTCAGCCCCGAAGCCTACGCCTCGGCGCTGGACCGCCCGAAGGTACTGACTGGTGCCTGGGCCGGCCTGTTTTGCGCTTCGCTGGTGATCCAGGCGCTGCTCAACCGCCGCCCGCAGCCCGTCGTCACCGCCCCGGCCGACCGATAACGGCGCGTATCGTATCCTTCATGAAAATCTCGCCGGACGAGTTCTGGGGGTATTGCTGTGGGCACATATATTCACGATTGGGTTAGCCTGCTTAGAAGCACCGACACCGTCGTGGCGGTCCCTCTGGCCGTCGGTGGATTGGTGTTAGTCCTGAGTGGGTGGCGGTTCTGGAAGCTGGCGGTGGTGCTGAGCTACGGCTGTCTGGGTGCGCTGGCTGGGACGATGATCGGCCGAGGGCACGACCAGCAGACGCTCTATGCGGTGGTTGGCTTCTTGGTCTTCGGCGCGGTCAGTCTTCCGCCGGTGAACTACTCGGTGGCGGTCCTGGGCGGGATTCTAGGGGC
>JBHHVM010000183.1:0-6877 GCA_046754265.1 Phycisphaerae bacterium | reverse complement strand
GAACCCCGCGGAGCTGCGGGCCCGCGCCGCCGATCTCTCCTACATCGCCCTGGATGGGAACATCGGATGCGTCGTCAACGGCGCCGGGCTGGCCATGGCGACGATGGACATCATCAAGCTGCACGGCGGCGAGCCGGCCAACTTCCTGGACGTGGGCGGATCGGTGACCGCCGAGGGGGCCGTCGAAGCTTTTCGCATCATCCTGGCTGATAAGGCCGTCAAAGGCGTGCTGGTCAACATCTTCGGCGGCATCGCCAAGTGTGACGTCATCGCCGAGGCCCTCATCGCTGCCGCCAAGCAAGTCGGCTTCAACGTTCCGGTCGTCGTCCGTCTGGAAGGCACCAACGTCGAGCGGGCCCGCCAACTCCTGTCCGAGGCTGACATCCAACAACTAATCACCGCCGACGACCTGACCGACGCCGCCAAGAAAGTCTGCGCCAGTGTGTAGCTGACACGAGTGAGTTTCGTTTCGCATGGCTGAGCCCACTCCGGAATTGATCGACCAACTTTACCGCGAGGAAGTTTTGGCGGCCCGGCAGATGTCGCCCGACGAAAAGTTGCTGGCCGGACCGGAGCTTTTCGACTTCGCTTGCGACGTGACCCTGGACGGCATTCGAGCGCAGCACCCCGACGCCGATGACCAGCAAGTCCGCGAAATCCTCCGCCAGCGTCTAGCGCTCGGTATGAAGCTGGAGCGGCGCCATGACCAGTAGGCAGGCGGTCATAGCAGCCATAGATGCCCTCGAATCGGCTTCTCTCCCGTATATGGTGGTTGGCTCGCTGTCCAGCAGTCTCTACGGCATCCCCAGATCGACTCGGGACGCCGACTTTGTCATTCAGTTGGGCGATAGGCCGATTCAAGAGCTTGTCGATGGCATGGGGCCCAAGTTCAAGCTCGACCCCCAATTGTCGTTCGAGACGGTGACTTGCACATCTCGTTACATCGTCAACACCGAGAAAGGCCTATTCAGAATCGAACTGTTTCTGCTGAGCGACGACCCGCACGACCAGGAGCGGTTCTCGCGGAGACGACAATCCCAGGTGCTCGGGCGCACCACCATTGTGCCTACCCCCGAAGATGTGATCGTCACCAAGATTCGTTGGTCGAAACAGGGTCAACGCTCCAAGGACACCGACGACGCCCGCAACGTCATGGCTGTGCAGGGCGGCAACTTGGACTGGGACTACATTCACCGCTGGTGCGACGAGCACGGGACGCGCCAATTGCTGGACGACATCCGCAAATCGATTCCCGAGATATGAAGCCGGGCCCGGGCCGGTTTCTTGCCGACGCGTCGCGGGGGCGCCATCCGGCGTGCGGCATCGGCCTTGCAGCCGGACAATGGGCCCCATAAATTCTCAGCGCAGCACACAGCATCGTATTGAGGCGTAGAGTGCATCCTGAAAGTGTGGCACAGGTTTCCAACCCACAGGTCATGGACCTGTGCCTCCACCGGTTGAAAACCGGTGCCACATGGTTTCTCGGGCGCCCTCTCAATGTGCGTGAGGATGGTTGCGGGTGGCACAAGCTAAGACAGTGCGGATTGCCCTGGCTGGCTGCGGCACCGTCGGCGGTGGCGTGGCCCGGTTGCTCTCCGAACGGCGGGCGGACCTGGCCGATCGTTGCGGGCTTGACTTGCGGGTGGTTCGCGTGCTGGTCCGCGACTTGGGGCGCACCCGATCCGGACCGCTCTCAGCCGACCTGCTGACCACGCGCCCCCAGGACCTGTTGGACAACGATATCGATCTGGTCGTCGAACTGATCGGCGGCTGCGACACCGCCAGGGAGATCGTTCTATCGGCCGTCAGGGCAGGCAAACCCGTGGTCACCGCCAACAAGGCCCTGATCGCATTGCACGGGGGCGAGATTTTCGAAGCTGCCCGCGCCGCCGGCGTCCCCGTCGGCATCGAAGCAAGCTGCTGCGGCGGCATTCCCGTCATCGGGGCCATTCGCCACGGATTGGCTGCCAACCGCATCGACGCCCTCGATGGCATCGTCAACGGCACGTGCAATTACATCCTCACCGAAATGCTCGAACGCCAAAAACCCTACGCCGGCGCCTTGGCTGACGCACAGCGCTTGGGTTACGCCGAAGCAGACCCCACGCTCGACGTCGACGGCACCGACAGCGCTCACAAGCTGGTCATACTGGCTTCGCTGGCATTCCACCTGCCCATCGACATTCGCCGCGTCCGTTGCGAGGGCATCGATCAACTCGCCCTGAACGACTTGTTGGCCGGCTCCGATCTGGGCTACGTGTGCAAGCTGGTGGCCCAGGCCCGGCGATTCGACGACGGCCTGGCCTTGCAGGTCGGCCCGGTATTCATGGAAAAAACCCACCCGCTGGCCCACGTCGGTGGCCCCTTCAACGCCGTCAGCGTTCAGGGCCACGCCGTCGGCCACACGTTCTACCTGGGGCGGGGTGCCGGGGCGATGCCCACCGCCAGTGCCGTCGTGGCTGACATCATCGAGGTTGCGTCCAACCCCCAATGTTCCGATGCCTTCCCCGCCGCCGATCCCAACAACCCGCCGTTCTATAAACCCCTCGACGAACTGGACAGTCGCTTCTATGTCCGAGTGCCCGTTCGGGATGACGCCGGTGTCACGGGTCTCTTCGCCGAGCATGAAATCAGCGTGTCGGCGGTTAACACAATCAGCCCGGACGATGGGACGCCTGCCCAGGAAGTCTCAGTGGTGGTCATTACCCAGCAGGCCAATCGGGGCCGACTGCGCCGAGCCCTCAAAGCGTTGACCGGGCTCGAAAGCATCGCCGCCGATCCGGTGGCCATCCGCATCCTTGATCCTCACCCGGAGATGTGACCGCCATCCATGAAATACGCATTCATCATTCCCGACGGTGCCGCCGACGAACCGATCGAAACCTTGGACGGTCAAACGCCACTGGCAGCCGCCCGCACGCCGCACACCGACTGGATATCGATCCATGGCCGGCAGGGCACGGTGGTCACCGTCCCCCCGACAATGGAACCGCACACCGACGTGGCCACCCTGTCGTTGCTGGGATATGACCCCACCGTGTTCCACACGGGCCGGGCCCCGCTCGAGGCGGCCGCCGCAGGCCTGGAACTGGCACCAACCGACCTTGTTTTTCGCTGCAATCTGGTCACCCTCGTAGAAGGGACGCTGGCTGATTTTACCGCGGGGCACATCGGCCAGACCGAAGCCGCCCGGATCATCGACGTGCTCAACCAGCACCTGGCCGATGCCCGGGTCCGATTCCACCCCGGCGTCTCCTATCGCAACCTGATGGTCATCAAAGACGGGGCCGGTCTCGACGTGCGCTGCACGCCGCCGCACGATATCCCCAATCAACCGGTCAAACGATACTTGCCGATGGGCCCCGACGCCGCACGCATTAAGGGCCTGATGGACCGGGCTGCTGCCCTGCTGGAAGATCACGAAATCAACCTCGTTCGGCGCGACCTGGGCGAAAACCCCGCCACGCACATTTGGCTATGGGGGCAGGGCCAAGCCGTCAACCTGCCGCCTTTTTCTCAACATACGGGCCTACCTTCGGCCGCCGTGATCTCAGCCGTCGACGTTGTCCGCGGATTGGCAGCCGGCGCCGGCATGACCCTCATCGACGTGCCGGGTGCAACCGGCTTCTTGGACACCAACTACCGCGGTAAGGGGGATGCAGCCGTCGCGGCGCTGGACGATTTCGATTTCGTGCTGGTTCACATCGAAGCCCCCGACGAAGCAGGCCACTTGGGCGACACGGCTGCCAAGGTGGGAGCTCTCGAACGCATCGACGAGCACATCGTGGGCCCGCTGTTGGACCGCATCCGTTCGTTCGACCATTGGAAAACCATCGTGGTGCCCGACCACCCCACGCCCACCGGACGGCGGGTCCATACCGCCGATCCGTCCCCCTTCTGCGTGGCCGGCGACGGCGTCCACACGGTCCTGGCCAGGGCGTTCTCCGAGACCAACGCCCAGATTAGCGACCTTCACGTCGATCCAGGCCACGAGTTGATGGAGTATTTCTTAAAGCCGTAGGCGAAGACGGCTCCCAAAGCGCGTTTTGCCCCACCGACCGGCCCGTATCCTGCTCAAATGACGTTGACGAACGATTCAGTGGCCTCTCTCAACATCCGATAACACCATGAACGGCCCTTTGGTCTTACCGTGCCCCGTCAGGGAGCGAGCCGCGTGCGCTACGAGAATCCCACTCCGTCAGAAAAGGCCCCAAGCCCCGACCCACCCCCCTCCATCATTGGCCTGGCGTTGGCCAGGCCCGGCGCCCGACGTCGCAGGCCAACGATCATCGCCCTGACCCTCCTGTTGGTCCTCATCCTGGGCGGCATTGGCGGCGAGATCATCGTCCGGGCTTTTGCCACCACCTACTCTCTCGACGACATGGCCAATGCTTCGGTGCTCTATCGCACCGCGGTGTTCACCCGGCACCGCCTGGTTCCCGATCGCACCATCGTGGCCATCAACGGCGACCCAGCCAACGCAATCCACATCAACCACCGTGGCTTTCGGGGCCGCAATTTCGAGCCGGTCAAACCTGAAGGGACCACCCGCATCATCTTTCTGGGGGGTTCTTCGGTCTTCTCGCACACCCGAGGCCCGGGCAGGGATTGGCCCCATCGCGTGGAAACGCTGCTTCGCGATCGAGGGCACAACGTCGAATGCATCAACACAGGAGTGCCAGGACACGACACCTTGGATTCGATCGGTAAGTTCGTGACCGAGCTGTGGATGTACAGGCCCGACTATGTGGTGCTCTACCAGGGCTATAACGATCAGAAATACTTCGATGCCTTGACCACGGATCGGCCCTACCGGGATTTTTGCCGCACCTACGTTCCCGAGCAGGATCTCCGCACGCACGCCGAGGGCCTGGACCGCCTGCTGTGTCGGTCCAAGCTGTACCTGGAGCTGCGTTACCGTCTGCTCTCGCGGATCTTCGGGTCAGAGGGGGCCCCCAAGAAAGACGATGCCGTCAAACGAGTCGATCGGCTTAGCCCCACAGCGTTGGAACAATACCGCTTCAACCTGCGGGCCATCTGCGACCTGGCCCGCGACGCCGGGGCGGTGCCCGTCCTGTGTAAACAAGGCCGACTGGTGACCCCCGACAACACCCCCGAGGAACTCGAGTTGCTGCGCTTCGATTTCGTGGGGCTGACCCACGACGCCTGGTGCCGGGCCTTTGCCCGGTGCGACGGCATCACCGAACAGGTCGCCTCCGAGAAGAACGCCCCCCTCATCGACGTCAGCGCCAAGGTCACCGGCAACCTCGACTATTTCCACGACCACATCCACCTGACCGACCAAGGCGAAGACGTCGTGGCCGAGGTCGTCGCCCAGGCGCTAGGCGAAATCATGGGCCAGGCCGACCCATCCACACCGGGCCCACTGGTCAAAGCCCGCTGATCCGCCGTCGGGTTTCCAAGTGGTTCAGCTCTATCGTCAACGCGATGTGCAGTGATTCAGGAGGTTTCGGTTACGATTCCTTGACCGCTTGGATGAGCTCGTTGAACGCCTTCTTCCCGTCGTTGAAGAACATCAGGCAGTTGTCGGCGGCGAACAGGGGGTTGGGGATGCCGGCGAAGCCCGGGCTCAGCGAGCGTTTGATGACCACGACCGTCCGACACTTGTCCACGTCGATGATGGGCATGCCGGCGATGGCGGAACCCTCCTCGCGGGCCACGGGGTTGACCACGTCGTTGGCCCCGACGACCAGGGCCACGTCGACGGTGGACAACGTCGGGTTGATGACGTCCATTTCCAGCAGCTTGTCGTATTCGATGTTGGCCTCAGCCAGCAGCACGTTCATGTGCCCCGGCATGCGCCCAGCCACCGGGTGAATGCCGAACTCGACGGTGATCCCTTTGGACTCCAGCAAGTTGGCCAGATCGCGCACGGCGTGCTGGGCCTGGGAAACCGCCATGCCATAGCCGGGCACGATGGCGACGCGCTGGGCGGTGTCGAACAGCATGGCGATTTCTTCGGCGGAGGTGCTCTTGATCTTGCCGGCGTACACGTCATCGGCGCTGGGTCCGTCGGCGCCGCCGCCCAGCGTGGCAAACATCACGTTGGCCAGCGAGCGGTTCATGGCTTTGCACATGATGGCTGTGAGGATCAAGCCCGACGCGCCGACCAGCGAGCCGGCGATAATCAGCACGTTGTTGTCGATGACAAACCCCGTCGCACAAGCCGCCAGTCCCGAATAAGAGTTCAACAGGGCGATGACCACCGGCATGTCCGCCCCGCCGATGGGAATCGTAATCAGCACGCCCAGAACCGAGGCTAGCAACACCAAGGCCCAATAGGAAAACTGCGGGCTGTCGGACGTGACCGTCGAGATGAACAACAAAAGACACGCCAGGGCCAAGACCACGTTGATGGCATGTCGGCCCGGAATCAGCAACGAGTTGCTCAGCCAGATTTTTCTAGGTTTGTCGCCTTCGATTTTGGGCTTGAGGGTGATGCTGAACTCGGCCAACTTGGCATAGGCCACAAGGCTGCCCAACAGGGTCACCGCCCCGATGAGGCCCGCCGCAGCCGTGGCGATGGTAAACTGCGTGCCCAGGCCCGCGTGGGCTGCGTCGCCGGTGGTCTCCGGCGGCACCGCCCGGATCATCAATTCCGCCCCGGCCACCAGGAACGACGCTCCGCCGCCGAACCCGTTGAACACCGCCACCATCTGCGGCATGCCGGTCATCGGCACTTTCAAGGCCATCACCGTGCCGATGATCGAGCCGACCACCAACCCGATGACGATCCAAACCCATGAAATGATGTCGGTGAAAACCAGCGTGGCCACCACCGCCATCAGCATGGCCACCGCACTGGTCAGGTTGCCGCGAACCGCCGTTCGCGGGTGCGTCAAGCCCTTCATTCCCC
>JBHHVM010000182.1:0-6896 GCA_046754265.1 Phycisphaerae bacterium | reverse complement strand
AGATGATCGATTCGATCCGCCTAGGGGTCAAAGCCTGGCAGAACCAAACCGCAATCAACCCCCATGACGGCATTCTGGTCTGCCCGGCCGATCTACCGACCATCACCACTGCGGACTTCGACGCCTGCACCGCGGCATTTCGCCGCCAACCGGACCGCATCGTCATCGGGACTCATGCGGGGCGGCGCGGTCATCCCCTCATTTTCCCGGCTGAGCTGATTGGCTTTGTGAAATCGACCCAGTGCGACCAAGGCCTGCATGCCCTTCCCCGAATGCAGGCCGATCGCGTCTTGTACGTCCCCTGCCCTTCTCCCGGGGTCACCCGCGACGTGGATACGCCCGACGATTTGAGTTCACTCGATGCGGGCCATCCGGGCCCATAGATCCGCAGCCACGGCACCGGCTTCTCGCTGGGCTACATCTGCGTCGGTGGTGACCACCTGCCGATCCTTCAGGCACCATCGACCCCCAGCCATCACGTCGCGAACGCGCCCGGCGTTCATGGCGAACAGGAAATGACCCGGCAGATTGTCGGCGCTTAGCGGCGTATACGGGCGATAGTCGGTGATGACCACATCGGCCGCCGCACCGGGCTCCAAGCGACCCAAGGTGACACCCAGCGCTTGCGACGCCCTGCGGGCCGACGCCGCCAACATGGCTAGCACCGTAGCGGGCGTGAGTTGACCCTGTTCGTGCCGGGAAATGTACCAGGCTGCCTTGGCCTCGGCGAACATATCAGCCCCGATCCCGTCGGTACCCAGCATGACCGGACATCTCAACGCCCCCACCGGGGCATAGCCGACGGCGTTGTTCATGTTGGACCGCGGGTTGTGGGCTATGGTCAAACCCACGTCGTTGACCCGGGCCACCGCCTCGGCATCGAAATGCGTGCCGTGGGCCAGGACCGCTTCGGGGCGGAGCAACCCGTGATTGGCCAGCCGGTCCAACAGGAACATCTGATACTCGCTTTGACAGTGCTCCTCGTCGCAGGCGTCCTCAGCCACGTGAATGTGGACGCCGGTGTCAAACTCGCCCGCCAAGCTGACCAACTCTGTCAGGGTTTGATCTTCCAGCGTGAACGAGGCATGGGCCCCGACCAGACCGGCGAATCGACCATGTTCTCGCCGCATGCAGCGGTCCAGAAACCGGCGGTTCTCTTCGAGTCCGGCGTGCCGTCCTTCCGGGCCGTGCCGATCGGTCACTTCGTAACAAAGCACCCCGCGAAGCCCGACGTCGGCGAGGCTCTTCTCCAGCAGGTCCAGCGATCCGTCAATGCAATTCGGCGACGCGTGATGATCGATCAGCGTCGTCGTGCCGCACCGCAGGGCCTGGATCGCCCCGATCCGAGCGGACATCTCGATGGAGGGGGCATCCAACGCCTGGTCCAACCGCCACCAGACGAACCTGAGGATTTCGTGAAAATTAGCCGGCGCTTGCGGCGGAGGCGGCATGCCCACCGCCAGCGCCGAATACAAGTGCGTGTGCCCGTTGACCAACCCGGGCAACACCACGCCCCCGGTGCAATCCACGATTTCGTCGCCCGGCCCGCGCGTGACCGATGCACTCCGCTCGACGATCGAGCCGCCGTCAATGCGCAGCTCGGCCGGCTCGACCCTCGGCGGGTCGATGTCTACCAGCAACGCGTTGGTCAACACCACAGCCATCAGGCGTTTCCTCCACTAAGATGTTTCCTCTGCCTCGACAATTCGCTTGACGCGGTCCAACTCGGGTGGAATCTCGTGCGGCCCGCCGACCGCCCGCCCGGCACCAGCCGGGTCTTTCAGGCCGTTGCCGGTAATCATGGCCACCACGTCGGCGTTGGCATCGACGATACCCTGCCGGCAGGCCTGGGCAACCCCAGCCACAGCAGCCGCGGCCGCCGGCTCGGCGAAAACGCCCGTCAACCGTCCGGTCAGGCGAACGGCTTCTTGGATCTGCTCGTCGCTGACGTCGATATACGCCCCGTCGCTATCCCGCACCGCGTTGACGGCCTTTCGCCAGTTACGCGGCACCGGCACGTTGATGCTGTCGGCATAGGTATCGCCCTTGCCACTGGAATCTGGCCGTTCTTTGAGATAATCACCGGTTGGAAACCGGTGCCACATTTCAGTGACCGGAGCCACGCCGGCCGCCTGCACGCCCAACATCCGAGCCTGCCAGTCGATGACACCCAGGGTCCGCATCTGGGCCAGCCCCTTGTAGACCCCGGCGATGGAGCAGCCGTCGCCCACGCTGCACACCACCCAATCCGGCGGGTCGTCGGCACACTGTTCAGCCACCTCCAACCCCCCGGTTTTCTTGCCTTCGACCAGATACGGATTGATGGCTGCGTTACGGTTGTACCAGCCAAAATAATCGCAGGCCCGGCTGCACAGCTCGTAAGCCTGGCTATAAGACCCCAGCACCTTAAACACCCGGGCCCCATAGGCCAGCAATTGGACCAGTTTGCCCTGGGGCACGATTTTGGAGACGAAGATATTGGCTTGCACGCCGTTCGACGCCGCCGACCGGGCCAGGCTGCTGGCGGCGTTGCCGGTCGAGGCGCAGGCGATCACCGTTCGCCCCTCCTGCAACGCCCGGGCCAGGCCCACGGAACTGGCCCGATCCTTGAACGAACCCGAGGGGTTGACGCCTTCGTCCTTGAGCCGAACCCGCCCGACGCCCAGCGCCGCCGCCAACCGCGGCGCCTCGATCAGCGGGGTCCATCCGGTGTGGTCGTCGGCCGGGATGGCCCGTTCCTCCAGCGGCAGCAGCTCGCGGTAGCGCCAATGGGAAGCCGTTCGCCCTGGCAACGTGTCCCGGGTCAATGTCTGGCCCACGCCGTCCAGGTCGTACTGCACGTCCAGGATGCCCTCGTCGGGGCCGCACTTCGGGCAGGTCATCGGGCCGCCTTCGGCGTAATCCGCGCCGCAGCACACGCAGGTCAGTCTGGTGACATAGGACAACGGGCCGACTCCTTATGCGTTGAGCGAAAACTATA
The DNA here is from genome assembly GCA_046754265.1 of Phycisphaerae bacterium. GTDB lineage: Bacteria > Planctomycetota > Phycisphaerae > UBA1845 > UBA1845 > OFTM209. Next base: position 3,916 of record JBHHVM010000182.1, on the reverse strand, counting down.
GTATACTGCCGCCGGCCATGGAAGCGACCAGACCGGTCCCGCGCCTCAACAGGAGCAGCTTTGTGAGCATTGCCCAAGCCACCAACCCCCAAGTGCTGGAAAAGACCCTCCAGCGCTGCCGCGAGCGCAACATCATCATCCCCACGTTCGCCCAGCTCAAGGATCCCACGCTGATCCCCCAAGGTATCAAAGATCGGCTGGCCGACGTCGGCCTCTGGGACGTCGACCCGGTCAACCTCTTTCGCATCACCTGGAAGAACGAGCCCGTCGAACGCGGCGGCGGCTACAACCGGGGCAATTGGATCGAGTTCCCACCGGAGTTGACCGGCGTGCCCGCCCGCATCGTCGGCCTGGTCGGAAAACACTTTCCCACCGGGGCCCACAAAGTCGGGGCGGCGTTCGGCTGCCTGGTCCCCCGGCTGGTCTCGGGCAGTTTCGACCCCACCTCGCAGAAAGCCGTCTGGCCCAGCACGGGGAACTTCTGCCGCGGTGGGGCCTATGATTGTGCCCTGCTGGGCTGCACGCCGGTGGCCATTCTGCCTCAAGAGATGTCGCCCGAGCGCTTCGAGTGGCTCAAATCCATCGGGGCCGAGGTCATTGCCACGCCCGGTTGCGAATCCAACGTCAAGGAAATCTACGACAAGTGCTGGGAAATCAAACGCACCCGCCCCGACTGCGTGATCTTCAACCAGTTCGAGGAGTTCGGCAACGCCGTCTGGCACTATCACGTCACCGGCGGCATCATCGACGAGGTTTTCCAACAACTAGAGCCGCGAGTTTCAACTCGCCCGGATGATCGCTTAAGATTAGCCGCCTACGTTTCCGCCACCGGCAGCGGTGGAACCATCGCCGCGGGCGACTTCCTGCGCACCTGCCATCCCGACCTGCACGTCGTGGCCGTTGAAGCCCTGCAATGCCCGACGCTGCTTCGCTGCGGGTTCGGCGGACACCGTATCGAAGGCATCGGCGACAAGCACGTGCCCTGGGTCCATAACGTGCGCAACACCGACATGGTGATAGCCATCGACGACGAGCAGTGCCTGGCCCTGATGCGACTCTTCAACGAGGAGGCAGGCCAAGCCTATCTAGCCAAGCAGAACGTCGCCCCGCAGATCGTGGATCAGCTTCCCAACGTCGGCATTTCGGGCATTTGCAATCTGGTGGCTGCGATCAAGACCGCCAAGTATTACGAATTGGATAGCCAGGACGTCATCGTCACCCCGCTGACCGATTCCATGGAACTCTACGGCTCGCGCATGGCCGAACAGCGTCAGGCCGACGGCCAATACCACGCCAACTTGGCCGGTCGACACTTTGGCCGTTACTTGGAGGGCATCGGCATCGACAACCTGCGCGAGCTGGGCTACTATGACCGCAAAGCCCTCCACAACCTGAAATACTTCACCTGGGTCGAACAACAGCAGCGCACCGTCGAGGACCTCAACACCCTCTGGGACCCGAACTTCTGGACCCAGACCTTCGCCCAGGTCGAGCAGTGGGATCGATCGATTGAGGAGTTCAACGAACGGGCAGCCAACACCTGATCGGCGGCGGGTGCCCCATCCTTGCGAAGCAAGGGTGGGGGACGGATAAAAACCTGATACCGTTAAGCTGTTTCAGCCAGCTGCCACGCTACGTCGGTCCCCCACTCCCGATAGATCGGGATCTACGACCTTCGCCTTCGGCGAAGAATGGGGCACCCAGCCCTAACGAATGGGCCGGCAAGCGCACCTTATGAGTGGACCAAGCAACGACGGGCACCGCCCGCCCAACATGAGGCACGATAGATGAGCTCTATTGACGACTGCATCAAGCGACTCGAAGGTCTGGACCTCGGGCTTTACAACGGCGACTTCCTGCTCACTTGGGACAAGTCGCCCGACGAATTGAAGGCGGTCCTGGCCGTGGCCCAGGCGTTGGAGGAGCTTTATAAAACCGGCATCTCCACGCGGGTCTTCGATACCGGATTGGCCGTCTCGATTTTTCGCGACCAATCCACCCGCACCCGCTTCTCCTACGCCAGTGCCGCCAGCCTGCTGGGCCTGTCCCTGCAAGAGTTGGACGAGAAAAAATCGCAGATCGCCCACGGTGAGACCGTCCGCGAAACCGCCAACATGATCTCCTTTGTCACCGAAGCCATCGGCATCCGTGACGACATCTTCCTGGGCCAAGGCCATAAGTACATGGCCGAGGTGGCCGCCGCCGTCGACGAAGGGCACCGCGAAGGCGTGCTCGCCCAACGCCCCGCCGTCGTCAACCTGCAATGCGACCTGGACCACCCCACCCAAAGCCTGTCCGACCTGTTGCACCTGACCGAAACTTTCGGTTCGCTCGAAGCCCTGCAAGGCAAGAAGATCGCCATGAGCTGGGCCTATTCACCGTCCTATGGCAAACCACTTTCGGTCCCTCAGGGCATCATCACCTTGATGACGCGCTTTGGCATGAACGTCGTCCTGGCCCACCCCAAGGGCTACGACCTGGTGCCCGAAACGCTGGAAACCGCCGGGCGCTTCGCAGCCGAGTCGGGCGGTTCATTCACCCAGACCGACGACATGGCTGACGCCTTTGCCGGCGCCGACGTGGTCTATCCCAAGAGTTGGGCCCCGCTCTCGGTCATGCAGCAGCGGACGGCCATTCTCCAAGCCGGCGACAACGCCAAGCTCGAGGCCCTCGAAAAAGAGTGCCTTAGCCAAAACGCCGAACACACCGATTGGGAATGCACCCAGAAGATGATGTCACTAACCAAACTGGACCGAGAATCCCTTCCCAAACTGGACCGAGAATCCCTTCTCGGTCCACACGGCGACGGCCACGCACTCTACATGCACTGCCTGCCGGCCGACATCACCGGGGTCAGTTGCCAAGCCGGAGAAGTGTCGGCCGAGGTGTTCGAGCGGTACCGACTGGCCACCTATCACGAAGCCTCGCACAAGCCGTTCGTCATTGCCGCCATGATCCTGTTGGCCCGCTTTGAAGATCCAGCCGCGGTGCTCGGCGCATCTTGCGGTGACGACTAAACGGCCCGGTCCACCGGTTATCGCTTGCGGCGCCGGGGGGCGGGTTGCCGGCAATAGACGTTGGGAAACGCGGCGTAAAAGGCAGCGCATTTGACCAGGTGTTCGATGGGCACGCTATCGTTGACCGTATGGGCCACGCTCTCAGCCGCCGGGCCGAACCCCACGCAGGGTATGTCGAACAGGCCCGCGATGGACACCCCATTGGTGCTAAAAGTCCAACGGCTGGGCGTTTGTTTCTTACCGAACAAGTCCTTGTAGGCGCTGACGGCTGCCTTGACCTGCGGGGCATCGTCCTTTTCACACCAAGTGGGGAAATACTTTTCGGTCGGATAGCTCAACCCGGTATATGTTGGCGTGTCATAGATAGGCACGGCAACTTTGGCGGTAACGCCCGCCTTCTTCACGGCTTCCCGCACCTGCCGTAGCGCCAAGGCCTTGGTTTCGCCGAAGGTCAGCCGGCGATCCAGATGAATGTAGGCCTGGTCCGGCACCGCACACAGGCTGGGCGTCTTGCAGTCCACGTACGAGACGGTAATCGTGCCCTTGCCCAGAAACTCATCCCGCTTCAATCGACCGTTGAGCTTTTCGATCTCCCGCACCACCCGGGCGATCTTGTAGACGGCATTATCACCCTTGTGCGGCATGGAGCCGTGACACGATTTGCCCTTGGCGGTCACCCCGATCTCCATGCGCCCCCTTTGTCCGCGCAGAATTTTGCAATTGGTCGAATCGGTCACCACCACGCACTCGGGGCGAATCTTGTCCTCCCGCACGATATACTGCCAGTTTAGCCCATCGCAGTCTTCTTCGGACACGGTGAAGGTCAGCAGCAGCGACCAGTCCGAGCCAGCCAGCTTCAGGTCTTTGATGATCCTGGCGGCGTAGACCATAGCGGGCAC
>JBHHVM010000181.1:0-6934 GCA_046754265.1 Phycisphaerae bacterium | reverse complement strand
CCCACCTGGTGCCCGGCCAGAATCGCCCGCCCCGACGTGGGGGCCATCAGTCCGCTCAGCAGCCGTAGTGTGGTGGTCTTGCCCGCCCCGTTGGGGCCCAGCAGCCCGTAGATCTGCCCCCGCCCCACCTGAAAGCAAATCCCGTCAACCGCCCGCTTCTCGCCCCCGTTAGCAGTTGGGAACACTTTGACCAGATTGTCCGCCACGATCATGTCCGTCATCTCGACGGGCATTGTAGCGACCGGGACCGTGTTCGGGAAAACAACAACATCAACGCCTGCCAGGACGGCACTAGAGCGTTTTTCTTGGGTGGGCAGGCTTCAGGGCGTTCGAGGGTCCGCGCGAACTGAAAGCTCGCGGCTCGCTGCGTGCGACCCGTGCGAAAAACGGGTAAGAACCAAACCGGCGTGCGTTACTCGGCCGGCGCGCCGCAATCGATCCATTGGCCCAAGGTCTCACGATCCTCGGCGCTGGGGAACGGTGGGCTGGGCGGCATGGTTTGGGCTTCGACCGCCCGAAAGCGGATCCGGTCCTGGAACTCCAAGACTGTGTCCAGCACATCCCAGTTCAGTCCGGCTGGGGCGCCGTTGCGGTCCCCCCCGGACAATTGACTGTTGTGGCAACGGGTGCAGTTGCCGGCGAAGAATTCCTCGGCAAACGACGCGTAGGTCACCGTGCCGCAATCGGGCTCCGCCCCACCGGCACCGTCGGCCATGTCTCCGGCGGCGGCGTCCCCGCCGGCATCGGTGTCATCCATGGCATTGTTGCCGCCGCCACCGCTACTGCTGCTACCACCTCCGTAGAGGCTTCCCCCCCCACCCGAGGCACATCCGTTGAGCGCCAGCCAACCCACCAATCCAAGAAGCGAAATAACGCGGATCATCATCGTGTCTCCGTGAGAGTGTTTCGGCGCAGCCACAGGCCACGCCTTCCTCGCCCGCCGCTAGAAGGTAAAGCAAGCCGGCCTAACTTCCTATTCCCGAATGTGTGCTTTGCCTCGAACCCTTGCAGCCACCTGAAGATGAGCAGCCCGGCCCATGGCGGCTGGGTCGCGCCAGAGCCGTTTTTCGAGCTTGATCCACGCCCGACGGGCGTCGGCTTCGGCCAGCAGCGGGCGATAGCGGCGCATGGGCAAGACGCTCTTGCCGATCATGTCCAGCACGTCAAAACCAGTCCGCCCCAGCACCTTGTGCAACTCGCCCGGCGAATAGGTGTGGATTGGGAATTGCTCTCGGCGATCTCGGGTCAGCCAGTGCGTCAGCCCGGTCCGCAGGAATCGGCCCAGTTCGCGGACGTCGCCGCGTTCGAGATAAAAATCCAAGGCTGCCAATCGGTTGTCGAACGAAGCGATCAGCACGCCCTGGTCCACCAGTCGGCGCTTGATCTGCTTGAGTGCCTCAGGCGGTTTGCTGCAGCAGCCGATCGGTTCCCCCAGCGCCAAGGCCAAACCGTAGGACGCCCGGGCCAGCCCCGACAAATCCATCAGGTCAGCCCGCACGAACTCCGCCCGCTCCGACAGGCCTGCGCTGTCAAACTTGCGCCGGGCCCGCTCGAGCATGCCCATGGAAATATCCACGCAGGTGACCCGATAACCGCTCTTAGCCAGCCGCATGGCCCACTTGCCCGTCCCACAACCCAGGTCCAACACCGCGCAGGACAGGTCCCGGGGCAGGTGACCCTTGATGTGATCCCAGGTCAGGGTGTCGTGCCACTGCCAGTAAGCATTGTCATAAATGTCGTCGTAGCGCCCGGCCACCCGATCGTGGTAGCGCTGCACGGCTGGCTTGTTTTGCTTGGGCATGACCCGCAATTCTATGGCCTGGCTGAATCCACGCAATCCAGGCTGGTCCCCGCGGGGCGGGTTTGCAGACGGTTGACCCGCCACCGCCGTTTTGAGACAATCGTGGGTCTGGACAGTTTTTTAACGCACAAGCGGTGGAGCCACCTGCCATGATTAAAGCAGTCGAGCTACGTAAGGGTAAGACGGTGCTGTTTCAGGATACCCTGTACGTGGTCCACGAAGCCACGCACGTCGCCAAGGGCAACAAGCGCAGTTATATGCAGGTCAAGCTCAAGAACTTCAAGAACGGCTCCATCACCGACAACCGCTTCAACGTCGACGAACGGCTGGACACGCCCTTCATGGAGACCAAGGCGTACGAGTTCCTCTATGCCGACAGCAACAGCTTCGTGCTAATGGACGTCGAGACCTTCGACCAGGTCAACTTGAGCGCCGACATCGTGGGCGACGCCGCCAACTACATGAAACCCAATGAGCGGGTCAAGTGCCAGATCTACGACGGCAACATCATCCAGTTGGAGCTGCCCATCGTCGTGGAGCTCGAGGTGACCGACACGCCCCCGGCCATCAAGGGCGCCACGGTGACCAACCAGCCCAAAGAAGCCGTCGTCGAGACCGGGGCGAAAGTCCGCGTGCCGGCCTTCATCGAGACCGGCGAAAAGATCCGCGTCGACTCGCGCACCGGCGATTATTTGGAACGGGTCAAGTAATCTTTCGCCGGATCGCAACTCCCTGCGGCGCGTTGTCCGCCCGCAATCGGCAAACATCTATCAAAGTCTCTACCACCGAAACCGCCCGACCCAAACGCCGTTCAACGAGATTCTTGGGTTGTCGCAAGAAAAATTTTATTTTTTTTTGCCGCCCGCCACCGTCCGCCCAACACGCTCCACCGATGCTTCGTCTTGCTTGGTCGCCGACTGCGCTTCGCGTCGGGTTGCGATTGTCATTCAACAGTGAACGCCGACATTGTGTCGCCCATCACAATCTGAAACAGCGCGACTCAACGCGTTGGAGTTGGTAGGACAATGGAGAACGCGCGGGTCACGGTGCGACTCCGGGCGGGTCCGCACAATTCCGCGGATTGACTCAAAAATCGCCGTTTTTGTGCCAGCCAGGGCGGATTTTGGGCTGCCGGACCGACCTGCAAGAACCTTCGAATCACGATCTGATCGCGCGCTTAATAATGAATACTGCCCGATTGAATCAATCGACTTTATGCAGAGCGTCCGACGTGGTCACTCCACTGTTTGTACGGTCATTAGTTGAAACCGCGCCCCGCATCATTGCGTCGAGGTCAGCGCCGAACACGTTTTGGAACGCAACGGCGCCGGTATTCGGCGATGCATGACGAGCGCCACACGCTGTCCATCCAGGCCGGAAAATCCGAAAAATCTTTTGACAGCAGTACTTACGGCGTTACCATCCTCGGCAGAAAGGAGGTGATGTTCATGGCGAAGAAACGCAAGAAGGCAGCCAAGAAGGGGCCCAAGAGAAAGAAACGTAAGGGCGCCAAGAAAGCCAAGAAGGCCAAGAAGGGCCGCAAGAAAGCTAAGAAGGCCAAGAAGGGCCGCAAGAAAGCTAAAAAGGCCAAGAAGGGCCGCAAGAAGGCCAAGAAGAAAGGCCGCAAAAAGGCTGCTCCTAAGAAGCGTAAGAAGAGAAAAGCCGCCAAGAAAAAGAAGAAATAGTCGCCGTCAGGAGGTGGCGGCTCACTTGAGCGCCACGGTAGTTGGGCCGACCACTACAGGCGACTGGTCTTGGAAACAAGACGGAACATCACCGGATGGAAGATGCTCTGGCGCCACGGCAGCATCTTCCATCTTTTTTTGCGCGCCCGCCGAAACCGTCCGGCGGGCTGGGGTCACGGCTTCACGTCGCCCCAGTTGAATGGTTTAAGGCGGGGGTTTGCAGACCCGGCAGGCGCGGCGACCGTCTTTCTTGGCCTCGGCCACCGATTTGAAGGTGACCAGATTGTCCGGGGCGATCTGCTTGCCGAACGTGCATCCTCTGACGTGGTAGATATTGGAATGGCGAGACCCGATGATTGGGCCCTGCGTCGAGTTGACCGGGTTCTTCGGCACATTGACCGCTGCGGTTAGCTCTGCCTCGACCTCAGCGTTGCCATCGGACCGGCCCCGGATTTCCTGCAGAGACGGCTTGCCCGCCGCGGTCCAGGCCCCGCCGATCAGATTCGCGGCAAAGACCGCCCCGTGCCCCAGCCGTTCGACGCAGATGTCCCCGCACTTCTGGTCCAGCAGTTGGTAGTATTCGTCGGCTCGCTCCAGCAACGCATTGCCTTCGGTCACTTCCATCCAATCCACGACTTCGCGGTCGGCCTGTAGCACCGCGTCCAGCTCCGCCAGGCTGGCCAACAACACCGACCGGGTCCGCGACACCGGCTCGTCAACGGGATCATAATCGCCGGCCGATAGGTCCAGACTTTCCGCGTAGCGCCCGCGATTGCGCCGAATCAGCTCGCCGCCGAACCGGGCGGCGACGTGTCGGTGGGCGTACTGCGGGCGCCCCAAGCGAACCCGGCCCAGGTGCAGATTCTCGGTCGGCTTGCCGTCATGATTGGCGGTGGCCCCGAACGGGAAGGCTGCGTCCACCGCAAAATGGACCAGATAGCCGCTGGACCGAATGATGTCTTCCTGGGCACCTTCGCGGAAAGCAGCCACCAGTTGGTTGAATAGATCCTCGATTACCCAGATCAACAGGCCGCTGCCCCCGCGCTTGTTGATCTTGCCGTACAGGCGTTTGGCCGCCATTTTTTCGCGTGGGAAACGCAGGGCAGCCGCCATCCTCGCGTCTTTGCTTTCGGTCTCGGCGGCGACGTCCATGGCAACTCGGTGCCACAAGTTGCGGTCCTTGCGCTTCTTATCCCGGGGCCAGGCTGTGTCCGGCTCGACCACCCGTTCGCGCAAATCGGCTTGCCGTTCCGAAAAGAGCGGGGCCAATTCGGCCGGCAGCAACTCCGGCAGTTTGCGGACGACGATCCGCTGGGCTGCCAATCCATTGCCATAGGCCGTCGCCGCGGCCAGAATCCACACGCCCACCGGCAGGCCAACGACCGACCGGTTGCGCCGCAAAATACCATTCATGGGTACCCAATCCTGTGACACGTGATTAACCTGAATATACCGTTTAGGGCCGGTTCTGAGAAGTCAGCCACCCATGGACGTAACTGGCGTCTGGGGCGGCAGTTAGGGTAATATATCCCGGGTTGACGTCGGTACCGGTTGGCAAACGGGGCTCGCGAATGACCACACGGATAGCCGGTGGCACGGTCATCACCGCTCGAAACGGACAGGTCTGCATCCTGGCTGAGCACGATGTGACCATCGCCGACGGGGTCATCCTTTCGGTGGCTCCCACCTCTCGGCGCGGGGTCGATTCGGCCGACGAGGTGTTCGATGCCACCGCCCACCTGGTCGTCCCCGGGATGATCAACACCCACCACCACCTGTTCCAATCCCTGACCCGTGGCCTGAAATGCGTGCAGGATGAACCGCTGTTCACCTGGCTGACCCGACTCTACCAGCAATGGAAGCCGTTAAACCATGAAGCCGTCAAAGCGGCGGCATCGGTCAGCATTGCCGAGCTTCTACTCAGCGGTTGCACCACCACGTCCGACCACTTCTACATCTACCCGCCCGCCTCCGACCTGCGCATCGAAGCGGTGCTCGAAGCGGCCGAGGAACTGGGCATCCGCATCCACGCCTGCCGCGGCAGCATGAGCGTCGGCCAATCCAAGGGAGGCCTACCCCCCGACTGGTGCGTGGAAGACGACAAACGCGTCCTGGATGACTGCCAACGGGTCATCGAGTCCTTCCACGACCCCGCCCCCTACGCCATGCAGCGCATCGACCTGGCGCCGTGCTCGCCGTTCAACGTCAGTGCCGAGTTGTTCCGCGACACGCGCGACCTGGCCCGCGAGTATAGCCTGCTCTTGCACACCCATGCGGCTGAGACCCTCGACGAGCAAGCGTACTGCCTCGAAAGATTCGGCAAGCGCCCCATCGCCTACCTGGCCGACCAGGGCTGGCTGGGCGAGGACGTCTACCTGGCCCATTGCGTTCAGCTCAACGATCAAGAAATGGATTTGCTGGCGGAGACCCAGACCGGCATCGCCCATTGCCCGTGCTCGAACATGCGGCTGGGCAGCGGCATTCCACCCATTCGCCAATTGCTCGAACGCGGGGCCAAGGTTGGATTGGGCGTGGACGGATCCAGCAGCAACGACGGCGGACACCTGCTGGCGGAAGCCCGCCAGGCCCTGCTATTGCAGCGTGTGGCCGGCGGCGCCGGCGCCATGACAGCCGCCCAGGCCTTCCAATTAGGAACCGTGGGGGGGGCTGCGGTGCTTGGCCGGCAGCGTCTGGGCCGAATCGAGCCCGACATGGCCGCCGACCTGGCCCTGTACCGCACCGACGACATCGCCCTGGCCGGGGCCGTGGCTCAGGACCCCCTGGGGGCGTTGATGCTCTGCCACGTGGGCCGACCGGACCGGGTGATGGTCAACGGGAACTGGGTGGTCACCGAAGGAAAACTGGCCACCGCCGACGAACACGCCCTGGCCCGGAACCTCAACCAGATCGTGGCCAAGTCGTTTCGGGGTTAGCCGCCAAGAGCCATTGCCTCGGGCGAAAATCCGGCACCGATTCGAGATATACGACGACCGGCCGGAGATGGTGGGGTATCTGCATTATGATTGGCCGTTAGCGGGTTGCGAATAGGCAAACGGCAATTGTGGAATTGGAGAGGCAGCGGGCTGTCCCGCAGGAGCACATTGGAACCCATTGACGGTGGGATTGGAGGGCGTGTTGTGTGGGTGAGTGAAACTGCGGTCACACTTCACGCCCTATGTTTGTTGGCTATCCCGGTAGTTACGCTGTTGGTGTGCTGTGTCGCCCGCCGCCGTCGCCCGACATCTCGCCAGGTGGTCAATGCGGGCGCGATTACTTTGGCCTCTGTCGCAGTCTTTAGCGTTGTCAATGCCCATCTATGCACGAGCGGAAACCCCGGCTTTCAGTTCCTCATTCCTGGGGCGTGCGTTTGGGTGGCGTTGGCGATAACTGGCGCCCAGTGGGTCCGGGTGTCGTTGGCAGTGTGTTTGATTGGCTTGATGGCGGTTCT
>JBHHVM010000180.1:0-6937 GCA_046754265.1 Phycisphaerae bacterium | reverse complement strand
GCGAATGACCTTTGCGTTGGGTGACACTGTCATGTTTGTGCCTGGCCACGGCACCCATCACCGGGCCCAGGGCGTCAACATGCTGCGTCAACTGGGGGCCCGGACGCCGAAACTGGATTACGTTCAGTGGCTGCGCGAGTCACAGGCCTGAACCTCGCCCGGTCCGGTTCTCGAGAATCACTCGAATTGGCCCCCCTGGTGGGGCCGCCGGCGGATGCCCTGGCGAACGCGAATCGAGCCCCATTTGAAGGTTATGGGACTTGCGATATCGCATTCACGCTGGAAAAAGCGGACGGATCAGCCTGGCACGCGGCGTGCTGCCTTTGCTTCCTAGGTGGCGGGCACGCTTTGTAGTACCATAGGGCCACGCAGCGCGTCGGGCCGAATGTGCGTGAAAATGCGCAGCGTGTGCGGGAAAGGGCGCGATGGTCATGCAAGATTTCGCCGGGCAGCTTGGGCGGTCGATGGAGTCGCCCGGGCGGGCAGCTATCGGCTTCAAAGGGTGGGTCGGCCAACATGCCGCCTACTGGGTTGGGGCGCTGGGACTGTTGCTGGCGGTGGGCTGTTCGACCGGCCCTGGGGGGACGACATCCTCCGCGGGGACAAACGATGGCAACAACGTCCAGGATGGCGATGGCGGCAGCAACGGTGGGACCCCGGACGGCAACGACGACGGCAACGTCTCTACAAATGGCGCGGTAGATGAAGGCGACCAAGGTCGCGCCGCTGTTGGAGCAACGCTTTACTCCGACAGTGGCTGCGGCCTTTGTCACTCAGAGACGGGGGCTGGGGATATCGGCCCGGACATTCGGTTCGTCGGGATCGAAGCGCTGGACACCAAACTGCGCGATCCAGCCTCGACGCATCCGGGGGGCGTGTTTCCCGATCTGACGGATGATGATCTGATCGACCTGGCCGCATTTTTGAGTTCGGGGGATGCCGACGATGAACCTCCCCCATCCGATTCGGAACCGTTTCACCGCTTCGATTTGGGAGATTCCGGCGTCCTTCACGGTGAGGGATATGCTGACCCGCTGACAAACTGCACCGCCTGCCATGGACCGGAATTGGGCGGGGCTGGAGCGGCGCCCAGTTGCACGCTCTGTCATGCGGCATTGTGGGAGGGGGTCACCGGACCGCCCCCATCGCATACTGAGGGCAAAGGGCAGGGCAACGTCCTGCACTTGACGGGCTTCGAGGATCCCGCCAACAACTGCACCGCCTGTCACGGCCCGGACCTGAAAGGGGCAGGCCGACGACCTTCCTGTTTTTCCTGTCACGATCAGCTTTGGCCCGGTGCGGGCGTGCCGTCCAACCACCGAATCGGTTTGGGCGTGCCTGCCGCCATGCACAGGTCGGACCTGTTTGAGCCCGAAACCAACTGTGTTGCCTGCCACGGCCAGGGCTTGGCGGGAACGGGGTCAGGATCGGCGTCGGTGCCGGGCTGCAATAGCTGTCATGGTCCACTGTGGTCGGGTGGGGGCGTTCCGTCGAACCATACTGACTTGTTGAGCAACGGGGACGTTCAGGGGGTTCACCCGCCCGGTCGCGCGGACCCAGCCACGAACTGCGCGAAATGTCATCAAGCGGACCTGATGGGTCGTTACCTTGTCCCGGCCTGCTACTCGTGTCACGGGCAACTGTGGGACGCGGGGCAGCCGCCGCCCTCGCACGCCCAGCAGAAGGTGGCTGGGTCGATCCGAGGACAACATGCCGCGGGTTTGGGCGATCCGGAATCCAATTGCACGACATGCCACCAGGCCGATCTGATGGGCACCAGTCTGATTCCTTCCTGTTGGAGTTGCCACGGAAGCCGCTGGGACGGCCCGCCGGACTATCCGCCGGACCACGTGGAGATCAAGGGCAGCCCGTCGGCGGTCCACAAGCCCGGGCTGACCGAGCCGAACGCCAATTGTGCCCAGTGCCACGGCGGCGACCTGATGGGCACCGAATTGATACCCGCCTGCTATTCGTGCCACGGGACAGTCTGGGCCGGGGGAGGCCCACCGCCGACGCACACCCAGACCCGAAGCACGGTGGACGTGACTGGGCTGCACGATCCCGGGCTGGGCAGCCCGGACCCGAACTGCACGTCCTGCCATCAGTCGGACCTGATGGGCCGATTTCAGGTGCCGGCCTGTTACTCGTGCCACGGGCAACTGTGGGACGCGGGTCAGCCGCCGCCGTCGCACACGGATTTGCTGAGTGTCGGATCGATCGCCGGGTTCCACGCCTCCGGGCGCAACGACCCCGAGGGAGCCTGCGTAAGCTGCCACAAGCCGGACCTGTTCGGCACGACGTTGATTCCATCGTGCTGGAGCTGTCACGGCAGCCGCTGGGACCCCCCGCCGAACAGTCCGCCGACCCATACGGTGGAGAAGACTTCCGGATCGCTGGTTTTTCGCCACGATCCGGGCCTGTTCTCGCCGATCGGCAACTGCGACGCGTGCCACGGGGTGGACTTGCTGGGCACGCCGTTGGTGCCAAGTTGCTACTTGTGCCACGGAGCTGAATGGGCCGGTGGCGGGCCTCCACCGTCGCACAATGTGGCCCTGGCCAAGGGAAGCGTGTCGGGCCGTCATGCAGCAGGCCTGACGGATCCGGGACAAAACTGCGCCACATGCCATCAAGATGACTTGCAGGGGCACATCGAGGTCCCAGCCTGTTATTCGTGCCATGGGCAACTGTGGGACGCGGGTCAGCCGCCGCCCTCGCACACGGATTTGTTGACGGCTGGATCGATCAGTGGGTTTCACGCATCCGGTCGGGATAACCCGGACTCGTCGTGCTCGGAGTGCCACCAAGCAGACCTGTTCGGCACGAACCTGATACCGGCCTGCTGGAGTTGCCACGGAAGCATCTGGGACGCCGCACCGGACTATCCACCCACGCACACACGCCGCAAGAGTGAAAAGAACATCGTGGGTTTTCACGATCCGGGGTTGGAAAGCCCGGTAGGCAATTGCGATCAATGCCATGGCCCGACATTCGAGGGCACGCCGCTGATTCCCAGTTGCTATGCGTGCCACAACGGCCCGGGTGGCGACGACAGACGAGCGGCTGCGCGGATGTAGGGCCTGGGGGTAAAGTTCCGGTCATCGGGGGATGGCCGCACGGGGGATTCCAACTCTTGACTAAATGGTTTTCGACTCGGTCGACGCGTGCCGGTGGTCACCGTTCACCGGAACGCGGTCCCGCCCTTGACCGCATGCGGTAGGGGTGACGCATTATCAACCGGCTGGGTGCATCGTGGCGCCGTTGCCCCCGCACCGCAGTTCAGCATGAGCATCAACGTGTGATGAACCGTGTCATCTTCTGCGTGTTAAGTCGAAGGCCGAAGGCATCGGCCAAGTCGAAGTATTGCTTCATGGTGACGTTTTCAACTAGAGGAGAACTATGATGACGAAACGAGTACGACAGCAGTGGTTCGGTGTGGCGGTTGCCGTGGGTATGGTGTCGGGTATAGCGTCGACGGTGGTGGCGTATCCGCGGTACAACGATGGTTGCCAGTTTTGCCACGGGGCGTTCGGGGACGCCACCTCGCCGAAAGGGACGGTGTTCCCAGCCAACAGCAAGCATGAGATGCACCGGGCGGGGGGGGCCATGAACACCGATTGCGCCCTGTGCCATACGACGGGTGACGGTTTCAACCCCTGGACCGGTTCGTCCGACGGCACGGCCAACAACCCGGGCCTGGGCTGCACCGGGTGTCATGGGCGCGATTACGGTGGAGCCATCGGCGTCAGCGGTGTGGGTCTGCGGCAACACCACGCCACCGCGGGGGTCGGCACCTGTGCGATGTGTCATCCGGTCGACCCACCGGCGTTGGGCGAGGACGTCATGCCGGTCTACTACGGAACGGTTGACACCAACGCCGACGACCCCTGCAACGGCAGCGGCCTGGAAAACTGGTCCATCGGCGACGGTTTCGGGATGGACAATGATGGCGACGATCTCTACGACGCCGCCGATCCGGACTGTGCGGCTCCGCCTTGCACAGCCACGGCTGCCCGCAGTTGCCAGATGCACACGCCCGGCGGACGGTTGTGCATTGACCTGGACGTGCCGCCCGGTTCCGGCGGCAGCAGCGTGGAGCCGCGCCTGGGCCAGCCCAACGATATTGAGATCGACCTCGATGCGGCGCCGGCCAGTGTGTCGGTGGCCTCGGTGACCTGCTCGGACAACAACGGGGTCCAGACGGATCATACAGCAGACGTGGCTGGGGTGTCACTCAACGGCAACACGGTCAATGTCACGTTTGCACCGGCCCTGCCCGACGAGCAAACCTGCGTGATCACGCTGGATTGCGGGGCCTCGGTTTGCGTCCAGGGATTGCGCGGCGACGTGAACCGCAGTGGCAGGGTCACCACCGGCGACGCTTCGTTGTTGCGGTTCTGGTACGACCAGTGCCCGCCGACCTCCGTCGGCGCCGAGTTTGACGTGGACATGATCAACTGCGTGACGCCGGACGATTTTTTGGAACTCCCGTTTTTCTTTAACAACGTCGCCCCGCCGTGTGGAGGACCGCTACGAGGCGTTCATACGCAAGGCGGCGCCTTGCCGGGCAGGCTGTCTTTCTAATGCGGTGTCAAAACAGCTGCTTCGGTGGGCAGGTGCCGGCACCGGCGTGACCGGGCGTGCGGGACAGGACCCACGTCGCCGGATCCAGCGCCGATGGGCTGGGTCCATCGGCCATGCGTGGCGACGCCGGCATGGCCATGGTCGCCCTGATCGATCCATCGATGCAGGCGTTACCGGACGCTCTATCGAGGGGATTGCTCTATCTGTCGACCTTATCGGTCGATAGATAGGGCGATGTCCCTCACTGTGACTCCAGCCCATGACGTGGTGCTTGCCCGACCGCCGGCCCGGCGACGGTCGGCATTCAAGAAGCTGGCGTTTAGTCTGGTGACCTTGGCCCTCCTGTTGGCTGGGGCGGAGGTGGCAGTGCGCGTCCGAGACCTGGTGCGGTTCGGCAGCTCGACCCCGGGGGCGCAAATCTACGTCACGCATCCCGTGCTTGGAAAAGTGCCCAAGCCCGGCGCGGTCCTGGAAGGGAAAGAGACGTCGATACGGATTAACTCGCTGGGGTTTCGCAGTGGCGAGATCACGGCCGCCAAACCGGCGGGCACCTATCGGATTGCGTGTCTGGGCGGCTCGACGACCTTCGGGCTTTATTGCCGGGACAACGATCATACCTGGCCCATGATGCTGGAGCAGAAGCTGGGCGAGCGCTATCCTGATCGGACCCTCGAGGTCATCAACGCCGGCGTGCCGGGCTATACGCTGACCAACAGCCTGGTCAATCTCACCGAACGGGTGCTACCGCTCAACCCGGACCTGGTGATCATCTACCACGCGCCCAACGATCTTAGTTATGAACAGAGGCAGGTCTTTGGGGGCGATCGGCGGCAGGGCGAAGCCGACGGGGTTTGGCCGGTGACCCAATGGCTGACCGAGAAGAGCCTGCTGTTTCGCAAGGTGGTCAAGAACGTTCATGTGCGCTGGGGATCGACGAACAGCCCGGTTCGGCACGACAGGCTCCCGGATGAAGCGGTCGAGCGGATCCGCGGACGGCTGGAGAAACTGATCGGCCAGTGTCGGGCTCGGGGGATCGACGTGGTGGTCTGCACGGTGGCGACACAGTTTAGCGCCGATGTGCCGGCGCCCCAACAAAGACGTGCGGCTGGGACAGCCCTGTATTACAACAAGCACCTCAGCTTGGTTGGGCTCATCGATGCTTACGATCGCATCAACTCAGCCATCCGGTCGGTGGGGCGCGACCACGCCCTGGCCTTGGCGGACGTGGCCCGGGCTGTGCCGGGCGACGAGGATCATTTCGGGGACTCGGTTCATTTCACCAACGCCGGCACCGGCGCGGTAGCCAATTGCCTGCGCGATACGCTGGTCCGGTCCGGATATATTTCATCGCCATAGAGACCGTTGCTTCGGACCCCCATCCAACCATCCGGTGGATTATGGGATGGAGTCGGTGAAGGCCGATGGTCGGACGGGCGTGGTGCAGGCCCGGTTTCATTTGCCCGATGTGGCATTGAAACGTATCTCCAAAGAGGGAATAGAACCACGGGAAACTCCAGCGTCCGGTAACCGGGCCCGGTCAGCAACTCGCCAAACCAAAAGGTCAGGGTTATGAGCATGAGCCGATCACGTCGCAAGAAGCAATCGCGCAGGAACAAACGGTCGCAGAAAACCGCCGATCCGTCCGCGGCCGTCGACCAGGTCGATTCGGGGCAGGCTTCGTTTGAAGTCGAGCCGCTCGAAGCCCGGATTCTTTTGTCGGCGACTTGGACCGACACGGACACGGGTGACGCCCAGGATGCCGCCACCGAAGGCGGCGATACTTTCTCGGGAACCGGGGCTGGAGACATCGCCGACGCGCTGGGCGGTGACGATGTCCTTTCCGGCGGCGACGGGGACGACCAACTCTTTGGCGGTGACGGGGACGATCAGTTGTTCGGTGGAACCAGCGACGATTCCCCGGACGGTGATGGTGGCGACGACAGTAGCGACGACGACAAAGACGACGACAAAGACGACGACAAGGACGACGACAAGGACGACGATAAAGACGACGATAAGGACGACGACAAAGACGACGACAAAGACGACGACAAAGACGACGACAAAGACGACGATAAGGACGACGACAAAGACGACGACAAGGACGACGATAAAGACGACGATAAGGACGACGACAAAGACGACGACAAGGACGACGATGATGATGACGACGACCAAGGTCCATCGGCCGACGGCAATGACCTTCTGGATGGCGGGGCGGGCAACGATCAACTCAATGGGGGTTCCGGCAATGACACGCTGATCGGCGGCACCGGCAATGACATCTTGGACGGCGGCAGTGGGACGGACACGGCCGACTATTCCGGCGCAGCGGCGGCTGTTAACGTGGATCTCA
>JBHHVM010000179.1:0-6957 GCA_046754265.1 Phycisphaerae bacterium | reverse complement strand
GCCCAGGGTGCCCGTCCCGCTCACGGTGAGCTGGAGGGTCGAATCGAAGCAATCGACGTTACCGCCGAGCGCCCCGCCGGGTTGCTCGCAGATTCCTGGTGGCGGGCAACCGGGGAAGCCCGAAGTGCCGGGGCCCTGCTTGCAGAAGATCGGCGTGTGGATCGGATCCAACTCGATCGTGGTGCCTGCCGGCAGATCGTTGAGGATCAGGTGAACCTCATCGGCGGTCAGATAGTCGCAGCCGATTGGCGGCAACTGCACCGTTCCACCCGCGTCGATCACCTCGCAGGGGTTGGGAACGCGGGCTCCCGGGGCTACCGGCATCACAACATGGCACTCAGCCGGGTCGATGCATCCGCACTGGGTGGCCTGCACGATCGTCGTGCCGGGAATGTAATTGACGCACTTCGGCAGGCACGTACCCGCAGCCGTCGATTGGCAATCGGTGGTCTGCAGATTGGCGCATGGCCCCGGAAATCCGCCCGGTTCCGGGCAGACATTTGGTTGACAGGCCGGGTCGTTAGCGCAATCCGGATCGAGGCAGTCGATCAGATTGTCGCAGTCGTTGTCCAGACCGTCCTGGCAGGTCAGATTGGGCACTTCATTGCCTGGCGGCGTGCCGCAATCGACCGGGCAGGTACATTGATCCTCCCCTATGATTGGATCGCAGATACCGTCGCCGCAGGTCTGGCAACTGCACGCGATGCCGGCCGCCCCAGGCAGACAAACGCCGGTTCCCGGCGGGCAAGAGCCGCCACAGGTGGCTGGGTCGCTCTGCGGGCAAGGCACCGGGACGCACGTGCATTGCCCGAGCGCATCCAGTGTGCAGACTTGATCGGGTGGGCACGAGCCGCCACAGGTGGCTGGGTCGCTCTGATCGCAAGGCACCGGGAGACAGACGCATAGAGCCGGAGTCGGCGTGCAGACTTCATCAGGCGGGCAGGTACCATTGCAGATGGCCGGGTCGCTCTGAGCGCAAGGCACCGGCCCACAGGCCGGGTCGTTGGCGCAATCTGGATCGAGGCAGTCGATCAGCGTGTCGCAGTCATTGTCGACGCCATCGGTGCAGCTTGTCTCGGTTGCCGGCGGTGTGCCGCAATCGATCGGGCAACTGCATTGATCCTCTCCGACCGTTGCGTCGCAGACCCCGTCGCCGCAGTGTTGGCAACTGCAAGCGGTTCCTGCGGGGCCGGGCAGGCAGATGCCGCCACCCGCCGGGCATGAGCCCCCGCAGGTCGCCGGGTCGCTCTGAGCGCAAGGCACCGGGACACACTTGCATGGACCCAAGGGATCCGGTGTGCAGACCTCATCAGGCGGGCAAAAGCCGCTGCACGTGGCCGGGTCGCTCACATCGCACGGCACCGGTCCGCAGGCCGGGTCGTTGGCGCAATCCGGATCGAGACAGTCGATCAGCGTGTCGCAGTCGTTGTCGACACCATCGGTGCAGCTTGTCTCGATTGCCGGTGGTGTGCCGCAATCGACCGGGCAGTTGCACTGGTCTTCAGGGGCGATGCACTGTCCGTCGCCGCATCCGGTGGACTGGACACAATCGCACGCCCAGGCTTCGTCGATGCCGTCGCCGTCGAAGTCGGCGCTAAAGATTTGACAGACTTGGCCGGGCGGGCAGCTTCCCACGCAAATCGGGCTCACAGGCCCGAAATCCACGTGACAGAGAGTGGGATCCTGGCAACTGCAATCGGTGACCAGTTGAGGCCCGCCGGGCACCCAGTTCATGGCGATCGGCACACACTGATCGAGAACCTGACAGATTCCCGAATTGCAGGCGGATTGGTCGGCAAGCGGCCCGCAAGGCGGCGGGATGGCCCCGGCGCTGGCCTGCATGCGCAGGGTGGCTTGGGTGGTTCCGGCCAGGCCCGCCAGCGCCCCGCCGGGGGCACCGACATAGTCGATCTCGTACGTAATGTCGAAGAAGCTGTCCACCTGCCAGTTTCCGTTGCCCAGGTCGGTCAAGGTTGTTTGACCGGGACTGGGCAGACCGAAGGCGTCGCCGGCCCGGATGTTCAGTTGGGCGAAGTCAGGGTCCCCGACCAGGCTTCCCTGAAGCGACCACATGGTCGTCGGGAAAGTCTGCACGGGATCGCCCGCGGTTCGCGGACCGGTGTGGGTCTGGCAAAGGATCGGGATGGTCAGCCGACGCACAAACGGGGCCAACGGCCCGGTTCCCTGCAATCGTAGCTGCATGAACGAATCGAAGTTCTCCACGTCGCCGCCGAGGCTCCCTCCGGGAGTCCCGCAGTGGGGTCCACCACCGCCCTGGCGGCAGATGAACTCGTTGTGAATCGGGGCCAGTTTGATGGTCGTGCCCGGCGGCAGTCCGTCGATGATCTCGTGGACCTCATCGGGACTCAGGTAATCGCAACCCGGGGGTGGAAGGTCGACCGTCCCGGTGCCGTCATCAAGAACCAGGCAAGGATCCTGTGCCGTGGCGGTCGCCGCCACGATGAGCCCAAGGGCGACGGATCCTATCCACCATCGGGTCCCCCTACAAATGTTCCCCAAGCAAACGTCTCGAATACACCCACTCATCACCTACCTCCGTTTCGTGTCATCTGCGCGCTGCTCAAGCCCGAGCCAGAATGACCGGGTTGTCAGTCGGTACATTGAGAAGCGCGGCGTATCGGGTTGAAATGAGAAGCGGCGCTCGACGGTTCCTGCGATGGGAACGACCGTCGGCCCGCACATCGTCACGCGGATACTTGTATGGTATGGCGATCGGCCCGCCATCATCACTAGGCTTTCCCCCTCTGCGGTCGAGTCGCCCAAAAAGGCGAACTGTCGGCCGGGGTTCAAAACGTCGTTGGACTTGCTAAACCATTCGGCTCGGTCCTTGGCCAAGGTCGGCCCCTTCGCTTCTTCGAGCGACAATCTGTCCTGCCGCAACGGTCGGCACTGACGGCCTCGCACCGAGGCGGGGTCGTTCAGCCAATAGCGACAACGAAATCCCGCGGGTCCACTCACGCGCGGTTGCGAGATTTCCGGGTTTTTTTCCGGCAAGTGGGGGGAGCGCCGTCTGGGTGGGCAAACCCCATTCCCCTACGGCAGATATGCCGCTGCAATCACCCTCAGTTGCCGGCCCGGTTCTTCCCGTAGCGACATTATACTCGATCAGAGGATGCCGACCCAAGCCCGTTTCCCTGCAAAGTGCGATTTTTTTGTAACGCCCTCGTGGAGCACACATTGCGGACGGAATATCCGGAGGGGGACAGTGCGCCTCGATACAGTAGCACTGAAACGCGCGGCCCATGTTCGAGAGGCTGCAGGTGAACGATCTTGGTGCCCCGGATTCTGTGAGCGGTGTCCGGGGTCGGTCGTCGCCCGACGCTGGCAGCCGGAACACGATTCCCTAAGATGGGGCCTTGCCGGGCAATTGTTTGCCGGACTCATTGGGTTTTGGCCTCTGGAGATTCGAGTTTATGTCGCAGGAGATATCCGCCGGCGCCGTGCAGGAGAAGCTGCGCCGGCCCGAAGAGGACCTGGTGTTGCTGGACTGCCGGGAGCCTGACGAGTTACAACTGGCCCATATCGAAGGGGCGGTGAACATCCCCGTGGGGGACATCCCTTCGCGCCTGCAATCGCTGGATCCGGAGAAGGAATACGTCGTCTTCTGCCACCACGGCATGCGCAGTCTCAATGTGGTTGAGTTCCTCAGGAAGCAGGATTTTGGCCGGGTCGCCAGCATGGCCGGCGGCATCGACGCCTGGTCTCTGGAAGTGGATCAGACCGTTCCCAGGTATTGACGTCTGTTAACCGCTTCCGGTACTGGCTGCCAAACGTACGCCAACAGGTCACTCGACAGGGGATCAGCGCCATGAGCGCCCCACGCATCGCATCACTCCTGGCCAGCGGCACGGAGATTCTCTATGCCCTGGGTCTGGGCGATCGCGTCGTCGCGGTTAGCCACGAATGCGACTACCCGGCCGAGGTCGGGCAGAAGCCGCGGGTCACACGCTGCCACGTGGACGCCACTGCCAATGCCGGCGAAATCGACCGACAGGTGCGGGCGATGGTGTCGAAAGGTATGCCCCTGTACGAATTGGATGTGGAGGGCTTGGCCAGGCTCAAGCCGGATTTGATGGTGACGCAGGCCCAGTGCGAGGTGTGCGCCATCAGTTACGACGACGTGCTCCGGGCGGTTGCGGAACACGAGGGGTTGAAGGCTGCCCGCGTCGTGGCCCTGAACCCGACGACGTTGGAGGCTATCTGGGCCGATATTTTGCGGGTGGGGGAAGCATCCGGCGCGTCTGTTCAGGCCGAAGCAGTGGTCGGGGGGTTACGCCGACGAGTCCGGGTCGTCGAGGATTCCACCGGCGGTTTGGATGACGGGGAGCGCCCTCGCGTGGTGTGCCTGGAATGGGTGGACCCGCTCATGCCGGCCGGGAACTGGATACCCGAATTGATCGAACTGGCTGGGGGCAAGTGCCAGTTTTCGGCACCGGGTCGTCATAGCGACGTGATCGAGTGGAGCCGGGTCGTGGCGTTCGATCCGCAGATCATCGTGGTGATGCCCTGCGGGTTCGATCTGTCGCGCAGCCTGGAGGAAGCCCGGTCGTTGACGAGTTTGCCCCGGTGGGCTGACCTCACGGCGGCCAAGACTCGGCAGGTGTATGTGGTTGACGGGAATGCATATTTCAACCGGTCGGGTCCGCGGGTGGTCGACAGTCTGGAGATTCTGGCCGCAATCTTCCATCCTGACCGGTTCAGCTTGCCCCCGCACATTCCGGGGCCGACCTGGCAGCGATTGGACCTGTGCGGGTGAGGGCGCGGTCAGTGGGCCAGTCGATTCACCGTAACTCCTTAATTTTCAGATAGTTACAACAATTCGAGCTGGCTGGGTCAGTTAATGCTCCTACCTCGGCCCGGTGGCGACTATGAGTTGAGATCCACGCAGCAATAATCGCGGGCGGGCCTCGAATACCCCAGAGTCGAAAGGAAAACCCGAGGTCAATGGCCGATCCTGCCCGCGGCAGGGGGCCTGCTCAAGGAACCCAACCCATGAACGGCTACACACCGGTCATCAACAAGCAGCGCTCCTTTTTATCCACGTTGGCCTGGGGGGTCAGCATGGTGGTTATCTCAGGGGTCGTGGCCGCGACGTTGACCGCGGGCTATGCCCTGAACATCGTGGACCGAAAGACCGACAACGCAGTCGATTTGGTGGCGGCGGTCATTGACGGGGTGCCCGAACTGATTGAATCGTTACCCCCGTTCCTGGCCGACGCGCTGAGCGACCGGCGGATGCCCGAATACGCTTCGGACATTCAAGTGCAGGCCAAGCTGGCGCCGTCGGGGCATCATCCGGGCCTGTGGCAGCCGGTGGTGGAACTCACCAACGGCGGGCCTGACGTCGTGTCGTTATTGTCCATGCGGGTGGTGGTGCTCAACCCCAGCGACGAGCCGGTTGCTGAGTTCACCGAATGGGGGGCTACGCCTCTTGCTGCGGACGACCATGACTGGCGCGGGCCGCTGCTGCCCGGAGCCACGCGGCACTTGAGGGTTCACAATCATCGTGCGATTGATGCCGGCACAGCGCCCGACGCGTATCGGGTTGAAGTCGAGTTCACCGACGTGCGACTTTGGGAGCGTCCAGCCAATCGCCAGATGGCGCTGGCCGACTCGGCTGATTGACGATGCCTCACCGGTAGTCCCTTTCACATACCCTTGACCCCCTGCGCTCCGGCCCCGGCCCGGAGCGTTGCTGTTTGGCCGGTCATCGAATGATCACAAAGCTGTACGAGACCTTGGCGCTGTGGCCATGCCGGTGGCCGATTCAATGTGAACTTGTCTCGGGTCATCGCGCCGCCACACCTCACGCGCTGCACGCTCGACAATGGGTGCGCCTGAACGTACATTGGCGCCTATCGAGGCTGAGACAAACGCGACGTCGATACCAACATGAACTCATCGACCCCACCGTCTGACGTCGGCCCACCGGCCGACCCCTGGTCCGAAGCCCAGGCTGCCGAATGGTACGATCGAAGTATCAACTGGTCGGCCCGTTTCGAGCGCGAACTGCCCCTACTCGGTGAAGAACTGGGGGCTCCGGGCGAAGGGGGCCTACTGGACGCCGGTTGCGGCACGGGGCGTCACGCCCTGGCCCTGGCGGCCCGGGGCTACACCGTCACCGGAATCGACCAATCGCCCGCCATGCTGGAAGTCGCCGGGCGGCAGCGGGGACAGGACGGCCCCAATCCCACCTTTGCGGTCTGTTCCTACCAACAACTGGCCGATCGATTCGGGGCGGACTTCGACGGCCTGTATTGCTTGGGAAATGGTTTGGCTGCTGCGGGCAGCGAATCGGCCGTTCGTCAGGCAATCGGCAATTTCGCGGCCGTCCTGCGCCCGGGCGGCAAAGTCGTCGCGCAGGTCCTGAACTTTCCGCCCATGCGCCAGGAGCGCCCCTGCATCCGGGGGCCGCGGGTCGTGACCGTGGATGGCACTGAATACATCTCCTTTCGGGTGTTCGACTTTCTGGAAGACGCCGAAACCGGGCCGCAGGGAGCAACTCGGATCACGGGTGTCACCATGTGGCATGACGGCGCCTGGCAAAAACGAGCCCACGCCGGCCAACTGTACCCGGTGACGCAGACGGAACTGACCGACCTGTGCGACCAGGCCGGCCTGGACGTGACCGCCTGCCTGGGGGCCTACGATCGGTCGCCGTTCGACCCTGCCGCCTCGCAAGACCTGATCCTTATCGCCCGGCGACGGGGCTGATTACGACCGATCTTCTGTACTGATGGCGGGGGATCTGCCGCACGGGTAGACTTGAAAGGCGAAGTACCAATTCAAAATGGCGCGACCCTGGCACGGATCCATGAATGGATGCCCATTTCTTGGTGTGTCGCCGACGCGATGAGCAGGCCTACGACCGCAAGGGGGTGGAGGGAAGAGGTAAACTCGCATAACATTGACTGGAAACCGCACCGGCCACTAAGC
>JBHHVM010000178.1:0-6983 GCA_046754265.1 Phycisphaerae bacterium | reverse complement strand
TATTGGCTTCGTCGCCGGTTGACTCGACCTCGCCCATGTCCACCGAGGTGGCTGTCATCTGCATGTTGGTGGTCGCCTCTGCGGTGGCTATGCTGGCCAGGCGGGTGCGGGTGCCCTTTACGATCGCGCTGGTCCTGGCGGGTCTGGGCATCGGCGCGGCCCGCAGCGTGCTGCCGGCTGAGCTGTTCAGCCTGCACCTTTCTGAATCGCTGCTGATGGCTGTGTTGCTGCCAGCCTTGTTGTTCGAGGCGGCCTTTCACGTCAACCTGACCGACTTCAAGGCTAACATCCGGATCATTCTGCTACTGGCTTTGCCCGGGGTGGCCATCGGTATCTTGCTGGCCGGCGGGGCTTTTTCGGTGGTCCTGCCTTGGTTCGGGCTGGAAGTGTCGCTGATTGTCGCTTGCCTGATCGGCTCCATGCTGGCAGCCACCGACCCGGTCAGCGTCATTGCCCTGTTCAAGGAACTGGGCGCCCCCAAGCGATTGGCCCTGATTATGGAGGGCGAAAGTCTGCTCAACGACGGCGTGGCTGTGGTGGCGTTTACCGCTCTGGCGGCTGCGGCTGGGTACGGCGCCCAGGCTGGGCAAGTCGATGCCGCATGGGTGGTGCAGTTCATGGTCGTCGAAATCGGAGGCGGGCTGCTCATCGGCCTAATGGTTGGGGCGGGGATTTCCTGGGTGCTCGCCCTGACCGACGATCACATGGTCGAAATCACCTTGACCACCATCGCCGCTTACGGAGCCTATTTGCTGGCCGACTACCTGCACGCTTCGGGAGTGATTTCCGTGGTGGCGGCCGGGATGATGTGCGGCAACTTCGGCGCCCGCCACGGTTTGTCACCCTCCAGCCGGGTCACGGTCATCTCCTTTTGGGAATACGTGGCCTTTGCCATCAACTCCATCGTCTTCATTCTGATCGGCGCTGAGATCGAGTTCGACAGGCTGCTGCGAGCCCTACCGGCTGCGGCGACCGTCTTTGTCATTCTACTGTTGGCCCGGGCGGTTGTGGTTCTGATCGCCAGCGCGCTGTCGGCCGGTCGAGAGGCCCGTTTGGACGCCGGCTGGAGACCCGTTCTCATTTGGGGCGGACTGCGGGGCGGTATCTCCATGGTGCTGGCTTTGTGGCTCTCGCAACACGACACCGAACGGGGCCTGGCCATTCGGGATCTGGTCTTTACCGTGGTGTTGATCGTTCTGTTGGTTCAAGGCACGACCATCGGTCCGTTACTCGGGCGACTGGGTCTGGTCTTTGCCTGCGCCGAGCGGGAACGCCTGGCGACTTTGCGTGCCGAAATGAAGTCCATCAAGACCGCCCTGGGATCGCTGGATCGCAGATTGGCGGATCACGCCCTCTCGCCGGCTGCTTACGAGGTCCTTCGGCAACAACTGGCCGCTCGACAGGCCCAGACCGAAGAAGCCCTGGAAGCGGTTTCCGCCGACGATGAGGTGCTGCAACGTGAAATCCAGACCGTGCGCGCCGAATTGGCCCAAGTCGAAAAGGACGCCATCCACCGGATCTACGCCAAGGGCCGAATCAGCGAAAAGATCATGCGGAAACTGATCGAGGACGTCGACGCCAGCGCCGACCACCCCGACCCCTGAGACTTGCTTCCACTACGCCGTCAGGCGGTCCAGCAACTCACCGAGAGAGACGCGCGCGAAAGTCGTGGCTGAATCCGCCACCGCGTAGGGGATGATCAATTGGCCGTTGTGTACGACGGCGCCGCAGGAGTAGACCACGTTGGGGACGTATCCCTCCCGCTCGCTGTCATTGGGCATCAGCAACGGCTCGGGAAGCTCGCCGATGATTCTGGAAGGATCGTTCCGATCCAGCAGGGTGACGCCGATGCAATACCGGCGCATCGGCCCCACACCGTGGGTCAGCAGCAGCCAACCCGCCTCCGTCTCGATGGGCGAACCGCAATTGCCGATCTGCACGAATTGCCAGCTAAAACGGGGCTGAGCCAGCAGCTTGGCCTCGTTCCAGAAGCGTATGTTGCTGGAGCGCATCAGATAGAGATTCTCCCCGTCCAGGCGGGAAATCATCATGTACCACTGGCCGATTCTTCGCGGGAAAAGAGCCAGTCCCTTGTTTTGCACGCACTTGCCGTTCAGCGTGGTGATGCGAAACTCGCGAAAATCCCGCGTCATCAGCAGTTGCGGCAGCACGCGGTAGCCGTTGTAGGCCGTGTAGGTGCCATAGTACATCACCTCCCCGTTGTCCTCGGTGAAGCGCACGAAACGTGCGTCCTCGATACCCCGGCTCTCATTCTCTGAGCTGGGGAAGATCACCACTTCGGACGTCGTGCAGCAGGGTGGGAACGTCAGGAGGTAATTGGAGCGGGCCAGCCAGCGCATGGACTCAGCCGCCTCCTCAAAGGCGTGGCGGTCAGGCCAGCGGTCGGCGTGGCGGTCGATCACCTCGTGCAGGGCGCTGACGGTGAATTCTTCGGGCAGGTCATCCAGCACCGTCTGGGCGGCATCGCTGTACCCAGCCATCTCGATGAGTTTGAGAAAGTAGGTCTCCTTGTCGAAGGTCCGGTCTTTGACCTTCTCGGCCCGCTCCACCAGGCGCCCGTTGGGGTCCAATTCGATTTGGCCGGCTGAGTCAATCAAGCCCGTCCGGAACACGAGTGACGAAACATGACCCTCTCCCGTGGCCCGCAGGCTCATAATGAACCGCAACGTCCCGGGGGGCAGCCGACTCTGGTCCGGGTGGATCACGATGGACGGATTAAACAGCGCGGCTGACTCGATGGAATACTCCATCGTGAAATACGCCCCGATCAGCAACCGGCGCTCGGGTGACAGCCCGTCCGACCCGCTCACGTGCCGGCCCACTTGGGCGAAACTCTCTTCAAGAGTCGCCGGCAGGTGCTTGTGACGGTGCTCGAAGTCCCGCAGGATGCCGCTCAGTTCCCCGGCAACTTCTTCATCACCCAGGGCCATGATCTTCTCGATGATCCGCCGAACGCGTCCGTCATCGCCGGGTATGAAGGCGCGGGTGATGACTCGCGTGTCATCGGAAAGACACCGTTCGGGCACGCGAAACACTTTGGGTGAACTTGGATTCATTTGCGAATGACTGCCTTGAAGCTTTCACGGTTGGATAATCAACAGCCTCATCCTATCGCGCTCGGTGAACACTTCAAGACTTAGCCCTTGCCTCAAGCTGACGTTTGAGCCGCGAGGTCTTCACCGGCCGAATTGCTCCAGGTGTCGGCGGATTTCTGACGCCAGTTCAGTCAACCCACCGGCCTCGGCCAGGGCCAGTGCAGCCCGGGCAGTGTCAGCGGCTTTTGCATGACGACCGTCAGCCGCATAGGCCAGGGCCAGAATGTCGAGGGCCTGGGGATCCCGCCGCTCGGACAGAAGGCAAGCCTGCTCGGCCAGTTGGATCGCCCGTCGGGTATCTCTATGTTCGTGGTTTGGGTGCGTCACCAGGACTCGGGCTACAGAACTCAAGGCTGTCGGCCAAGTGGGTCGAAGTTTGAGAGCCGACTCGTACACGCGCATCGCTTCGTCGTGCCGACCGGCGAATTCAAGGGCCTGGCCCAACCGATGTCGATAACCGGCTGAGCCCGGCGAGAAACGGACGGCTTGCACATAATGAGGCAGCGCTTCTCCAAGGGCACCCACCGATTGAAGGGCTTTGGCCAGATTGAAGTGGGCGGGCGCAGACTCCGGATTCCTTTCCACGGCACGTCGAAAGTATGGGATGGCTTCTTGCACGCGCCCCAACCTGGCCAGCGTCGAACCCATGTTGTTTTGCGCCGGCATGGAGCCGGGATTAATCGCCAGGGCGTCTTTCAAGTAAACCAACGCCTCCTCCAGGCGACCCTGAACGCTCAGCAGCATTCCCATGTTGTTATGGGCAGCAGCGTAGTCTGGATCTATTTGAAGGGCTCGCTGAAGGTACTGCTGTGCTTCATCCAATCTTCGGTAATCGATCAGTACACTACCCATACAGGTCAAGGATTCGACCGCGTCGGGTTTGACTCGTAGGGATTGTTCGTAATGAGCTATGGCTTCATCGGACTTGCCACGATTCTTTAGCAAGACCCCCAGGTTGTTATGGGCCATCCATGCGTCGGCGTTCTTGGAAATGGCATCTCGCCAGAGGGTCTCTGCATTCCGATAGACACCCGCTTGGCGCCAAGTCTGCACGCCGAGCGTGACCGAAACGATGACGGAAGCGAAAACCAGCGAGAATCGACTCGCTCCGAGGCGCCGCCCCAACCCCATTCCGCTCGAGACCACCAGGGTGATCAGGGCGATCGAGGCCAGGTATTGAAAATGGTCGGACACGAAGGAATAGCGCATGAAATAGACGTTGAAGAACCCCAAAGCGGGAAACAAAGTGCCCACAAAGCAACAGGCAGCCGCAAACGGGCCGCGCCCGATGCGTCCGCGTGCCAGCCACAAGCCCCCCATCGCGCCGGCGACAACCAGGGGGTAGAGATACTGCCGTGCTGCGCCGGCGTCGATAGGCCATTGGGGATAGATGAACATTAGCTCGGCGGGCCATATCAACTTGCCGGCATAGAAGCAGACGGCCCGTCCGGCGATCAGGCACCGCTCAACAAAGGTGTGGGCCCATTCCGGGCCCATCGCCCCGACGGAGTTGGGGTTCTTCTCCATCCACACCGTCAGCAACCCCAGGCCGATCCCCACGATGAAGAATGGCAAAAGTGGAGGCAAGACTCGCCTTGGATTCAACTTGTGTTTCCACCAATGCACGACCATGAGGGCCGCCGGCAGAGTGCAGGTGACCGTCTTGCTCAACAAAGCCAGTACGAACAATCCCAAGGAAAGAAGGTAAAGCCGTACGGACCGCCCGGTGCCGGGCGATTCATGCACCAACCCACTAAAATGCAGATAGGCCAACAATGATCCCAGATAGAACACGGCTGATAGAACGTTCTTTCGTTCGGTGATCCAGGCTACCGACTCTACGTGAACGGGATGCAAGGCGAAGACGGCTGCCGCGATCCACGCCCCGGGCAATTTCAATAGGCCCAGGATCCGCCACAATAGAATGGCTGCGATGGCGTGAAGCAGCATGTTGACGACGTGGTATCCGGTCGGGTTTGATCCCCAGAGCTGGTATTCCAGCCAATAGGTCGTAAAGACCATCGGAAAATACTGATACGGGGTGGCCTCGAGGTCCAACCATATTCGCTCCAGGCCATTCGCCGATCGGAGCAGCTCGTTATGGCCCACGAATAGATCGTCGTCCCAGATGAATCCACCCTGCATCGCGGGGACGTAGACCACCAGGGTCATAATCACCAGGGCTGACCCGGCGGCTAGATTGAGCACCTTCTGCTTGTTCACAACCCATTCCTGCACTGCCGGCGGGGCCCAATAGGATACCGGGTTCGACCACCGCTCTGCGACAATGGGACATAGTACATGAGAAAGCCCGGTGTCGAAAAGTGCAACGGCAGACCCACCGGCCCCGGCCACCCAGTGGGTTCACCCTTTGTCGTCGGATTGGCTTTGCTTGGATAGGTTTGCTGGGCGTCGGGGCAGTCGAACCGGCCTGATCTGTTTTTGACGTGGGATCGCCGCAGCTAGAACAAATCGACCTTGGCCAGGGGAACCCAACCTTCCTGTCCGTCGGGCAGGCGGATGTGGACCCAGCGCTGCCGGACCGACAAGGCGTCGAACTCCACGCCGTCGGTCAACGGCTCTTCAAATTGCCGGGCATAGCCGAGGCCGTCGCCCTTGCGGACCACAGCCTCGTCGGCTGCGATGACCCCTGCCCGGGGCTGCGAGGCGCCCACCCAATCCACGCCGACCGAAACAGCCAAGGTCATCCAGATGACAAACGCCAGACCGGCCAGGTATCGCACCGAGCCCCGGCCGCGAAGCGCCCGCCAGGTCAGCAAAGCCCAAAACGTCACGAAGGCGGCCAACCCCGCGTAGCACCGCCACCGCAGCGGCGTGTCATAGTGCCAGAACAAGACGGTCCGGGCCACCGCCCGCTCAGCCCGGTCCGGAATATCGTATTTGCACAACGACCGGGCGTATTGCAGGTTTTCCTGCAACCGGGCATTGGTCGGCATCAGCGACTCCGCCCGTCGATAGGCTGCGATGGCTTTGCCGATCTGACCGGTTTTTAGGCGGGCGTTTCCGAGGTTGTAATAGAGCTTGCCGTTGGTGACTCCGGCATCCACCAATTTCTGAAACGCCTCCACCGCCTGGGCAAATGCTTTTTCGGCCTCTGCGGGTGACTGGGCAGCCAAGCGATTGCCCTCATCAAACGCACGCAAACCCGCCGCCAGGGTTTCCTCCCGGGTTTGCCCCGACCCGGCAGGCTCAACTGCGGCGCTCGGTGCGCAGGCTGCGAGCATCAAAGCAGTCAAGCCAGCCCTCAGCATCATCGCAGCCGCTCCTTGTGCAGCGCCCGAATGCACTGGAGAGTCCGGTCCACCAGGTCACCGTCCGCGGCGTCGTCCAGGCCCGCATATTGTAGCCCTTCGCAACGCTTCAAGAGCTGATCGACGCACTCGATCTGCCCGGCCCGGACGCTATGATCGCGCAGCAACGTCACCGTTTCGTGCCGCGTCAACCCGGCTGGGGCGTTGCAGCAGTCGCTGACAAAAGTCGTCAGCGCGCCGGCCAACGCCGAAGCGACCCGGTCCGGCTCCGGCAGCTGCTCCGCGCGGCGCACGGCCTGGAGCGCCCGGGTGTAGGCGCCGCGACGCCGGGCATAGGCAGCATCGGACCGTAACCGGCGCCGGTAGCGCTGTATCAGTAACGTAGCCAAGTAGACCAGCGGCGATCCTCCGGCCAGTGCTGCCGTTCCCCACCCCGGCGCGAACCCCTGTTGGGCCAGGACCTGATCGGCGTCGGTGTAATTGGCCCGAATACCCAATCCCGCCTCCGTCAACCTCGATACGCTATGTGACAATCCGTTTTCGGCATCGTCGAACTGGGCCACTGAAACCTGCTCCGAAGCCATCACCTGCAACG
>JBHHVM010000177.1:0-6990 GCA_046754265.1 Phycisphaerae bacterium | reverse complement strand
TGCAGGCATGGTGTCGCGACGCCGCCGGCTCGTCCAGCGTGATTTCCCAGGCAGCGCTTCGGCCACTCCCCACCGGGTGATCCGCCAACTCGCAGCCCATCTGTCGGCCGTCCGGCAAATCAATCTGCAGCCTGGCCATGGGGTGTGCTCCTCGAACCGGGCATCTTACCGCCAGGCCGGATAGAACCCAATCACCGGTCAGGGAGGGCCGGTCGGTCGGTCCGGGCGGCCAATCGAGACGCAGATTGACGACTGGCGGGATGGGTCTGCCGCAGCTATACTCCCGGGGTGCCAATCTGTTAAGAGGGCTCCAAATCGTGGAACTGCTGGAAAACCTCCTGGCCGACTGCATCGGCGGACTGGACCTGGGGCCCGTGGTCCAGGTCAAGCCCGACCTGACCATTGGAGCCACTATCCAGGCGATGCGCTCGGCCGGCCGTGGTTGTGCCCTGGTCGAATCGTCCGGGCGACTGGTCGGGTTGTTCACCGAGCGCGATGTGCTCACCCGCGTATTGATCAAAGACGTCAGCCTGGATGATCCCATTACGGCGGTGGCAACCCAAGACCCCATCACCGTCACCGCAGAGGACAGCATCGCCACCGCCCTGCGAAAAATGCGAGGCGGCGACTTCCGTCACCTGCCGCTGGTCGATCAAGGCGACAAGATTAAGGGCGTGGTTTCCATCAAAGACATCGTTTGCTACCTGGTGGAGCACTTCCCTCAGAGCATTTACAACTTACCGCCGGACGCGTCGCAGATTCAGACGCAGCGGGAAGGGGCCTGATTCTTGAACTCGTAAACCGGGGCTGACCTGCGTGTGCTCCTGTGACCGTCTCTTGTAAGCGATCCAATGATGAAGTGTCCGTTGTGCAATTGCGACAACCTTCCAGGGGCTGACACTTGCTCGTCCTGCCAGGCTGATCTGGCGGACCCCAACGGCCCGCAGTTGGCCGTGGATCTGCTGGCCGACCTGACCACCGGCAAGCTGAGCACGCTTATTCCCAAGACGCCCATGGAGGTGGATCCTTCGACGCCCGTACGCCAAGTCGTCCAGCAACTGGCCAAGGGCGGACGCAAGTGCGCTCTGATCGTCAAGGACGGCCGCATGCAGGGCATTTTCACGGAGCGCGACATCCTCCAAAAGGTGGCCTTGGAGTATGACCGGGTGGCGGACAATCCGGTCTCAACCTTCATGACGCCGAACCCCGAATCGCTAAGCCGCGAAGACACCATCGCCTTCGGATTGAATCGAATGACGGCCGGCGGTTATCGGCACCTGCCCATCGTCGAGCAAGACCGACCTCTAGGCGTGGTCTCGGTGCGCGACGTGATGTCCTACCTGGCCAAACGTTATCCGGACGAGCTGGGTACCCGGACCTAACCCCGCCTTTCAATCCCCAGACCGGCCGATCATCGAGGAACGGGGCCTGGCGCCCCACCAGTGGGGCGGCGGGCAATTTCCTGCACCGCCGGCGGCTGAGGGTCGATATCTCCGATGCAGACCAGCGTTGCCGGGGAGCCCTCATTATGGCGGGCCAAGCGTATAACATCATTGCCCGTAAGATTCTCAACCGAAAGCAGCAAGAAAAGCGCGCCGAGAGTCAACCCCCGGACCCCCAACAGCCCCAGGCTGATACCTGCGACAAGCGCCGTCACCAGCGACACTTGTATCATTGCCCCAAGGGGGTAGGCCTGGAAATCAAACACCTGGGCGGCGGAATCACCAAGCACACCGTGCATCCGCTGAATATCAGCGACGGCGGGCTGAGCTATCAACTCAATCAGTTTATACCGCCCGGCAGCGCCTGCAAGGTGACGCTGACCGACAAGCACGGTCAATTCGTGCAGGTGGAAGGCTCTATCCTGGGTTGCCGCTGCGTGCAGGGGCGGCTCCACGACATCGGCGTGCAATTCGCCGAGTCGATCGACGCGACGCAATTCAGCATCACCGAAGAGGATCAAAAAGCTGCCACAGCCGCCATGGCGGCCGGCACGTCCAGCGATTACGACCGTGAAGCCATCGTGACCTTGAACCGCCAACTATGGGAGCAGGCCGTCAATCAAGCCCCGGTTGGAGAGTTGCGCTTTACCGTCCAGAAGCTTCAGGATTTGCTGAGGTAGAAGTGCCCGAACAACCGTCGCCCACCTGATGGCCGATACGCGTGGCTACAATGGCTTGCTACACAACGGGCAACAGCCCGTCTCGGCCGATGCCGTGAACACCGCCCCTATCTCGTAGATAACTTCCTTGATGTGGCGCTGGCGGACCACCACCGCCTTTTCTTCCATCGAATTGTGACCGTCCGTTAGTCGCACGGTCACCGTATTGCCGATCGGAATGGCCCGGCCCACCAGCAGCGCCATGCCATGAACGGACATGTTTCGAATGCGGGCCGCCAACGCCTGCGGCTGACCGCCCGGGCCCTTGACCACCACGTGGGCCGCGGTCCCGCGCAGATCGTTGCGATGAGACCGCCGGCGCGACACCAAGGCCACATCGACCTCCTCAGCGTCCAACTCGGCCAAGATCCGATCCAGCTCCCCGTGGGGCAGGGGCAAATCTTCCACGATCATGTCCGTACCGGCCATGAAACTCCTCCCGGGTGGTGGGCAAGACGGTTCCTATTCCCCTCTATCGGTCGCCCAAAGGGGGAAGTTTGGCGCAGCCAGCCCCGACCCCAAATGCAGGACCGGTAACCTCGGCCAAGGTGCGGCCGGCTAGACGCGCTGGGGCAATTCGATGCCCATCTCCGCCAATTGCCGGTTGATCTGCCCGGCCCAATTGCGGTGGGCAGCCGGGTTGGCTGGGCTGGGGTGGAGGATGCGGCCGATGGTCAAATCGGCCTCGGGCAACGCTGCCCTGGCCCGGGATTCGGCGAAATTGCCCACGCCGATCAAATAACGAGGCCCAAGGCACTGCACAGTCCGTCGAAGGGCCCGGTCGCACGCTTCAAGCAGGGGTTGCCGCTGGTCGGCGGGCAGCTTGTCGGGCGTTCGGTTTCGCCCGCTGTCTTCCAGGAAAGCCAACGGGCAGTAATTGATGACGAAGAACCGTTCGAAGAATCGCTCGGGCGTTTCGAAGTGACGGCGAGCCCAACCCCAGACACGGGCCCCGCTGACTTCGCTGCGCGGGCAGGCCAATCCCCGCACCGGGCGCTTGGGATGTTCCCGGTCAGGCCCGCCGATCGGTTCGTCGATACCCAACCAATCTCGAACCGCCCCCACCTCGCCGAAGGGTACGCCCGTCTGGGCCATGCCCCACGGACCGGGGTTCATCCCCATCAACACCACCTCGCGCCGGCCCCGGCCGAATCGCCGAAGGTAACGCTCGTGCGAAGCTCGGGCATAATCCAACGGGTTATAGACGTACGCCACCGGTGGGCCGAAGCGCAGGCTCGACACCTCATCGACCAACTCCCGCGCGATGCTCACCAAGTCCATCCCCGCCTCATACCACAGACTTGTCTCCCGGTGCAAAAAAATGCCCTCCTGCGTGTGAACCCAGCCGGACGGAAAAGACGCCCTTTGCCGCTTTGAACCTTCGCATCAATGGACTTACACTACGATCCCGACTTTTCGACGGCCTCATCATGGTGCCGACCCTTAGCAAGTGAGGCGCGGCACGCGGGAGAACCCATCGGTGACCCTGGCCTACTTCGACTGCTTCAGCGGAGCCGCGGGGGACATGATCCTCGGCGCCTTGATCGACGCCGGCGCCGACCTGAACGCGTTGCAGCAACAAGTGTCCGCCCTGGGCATCGCCGGCTGCGAACTGTCGGCCGAAAAAGTCGTCAAGCAAGGCATCAGCGCCACCCAAGCCACCGTCCACGACCGGGCCGGTGACCGGCAACCTCACCGCCATCTAAGCGACGTCCAAAAGATCATCGAGTCTGCTCCGCTCAGTCACAGCGTCAAACAGAAGGCCCTATCCGTTTTCCAGCGATTGGCCCAGGCCGAAGCCACCGTCCACGGCACCTCCATCGAAAAGGTCCATTTTCACGAGGTCGGAGCCGTCGACGCCATCGCCGATATCTGCGGCACCATGATCGCCCTCGAATCCCTGAATGTGGATCGTGTCCTCTGCTCGCCCATTCCCACCGGCTCGGGGACCGTCACCTGCGACCACGGCATCCTGCCTATCCCCGCCCCCGCCACCGCCAACCTGCTGACCGGCGTGCCGTTGGCGGACTGCGACGAGCCGGGCGAACTGACCACCCCCACCGGGGCGGCCATTTTCACCACCCTGGCAGAGTCCTTCGGTCCACCGCCAGCCATGACCATCACCTCGATCGGCTATGGAGCCGGCACCCGCGATAACCCCAACCGCCCCAATGTCCTCCGCGTCCTGCTGGGAAAGTCGGCTGACCCGGCCGGTCAGGACGCCATCACCGTACTCGAGACCAACCTGGACGACGCCTCACCCCAGATACTGGGCCATTGCGTCGAAGCCCTGCTGGCTGCGGGTGCACTCGATGCCTACACCACGCCGATATACATGAAGAAGTCCCGCCCGGGCGTCATGCTGACCGCCCTGGCCAATCCGCACCAAGCCGATGAATTGGAGCGCTTGATTTTCGCCGAGACGCCCACGCTGGGCATCCGAAGATACACCGCCGCCCGAGCCGTCGCCCGGCGCAGGATCGACAAAGTGCGGACCCGTTTCGGAGAGATCGGCGTCAAAGTGGGGCACAGCCCCGGAGGCGCCCGGACCGCATCGCCCGAATACCAGGACTGCCGGGTGGCCGCCCGGCAACACCAAGTACCCCTGCGCGTGGTGCAAGGCGAAGCCGTCCGCGCCTGGTGGAGCCAAGTAAGCCCGGACGCCGAAACGAAGTCCTGACCAAGTTGTTGTCTTTGTGCCCTTGGCGTGCTTGGTGTCTTTGTGTCTTTGTGTTGAAATAGAAGGGCTAAGGAATCCCGGAAACCGACATGGACGTCACCCCTTGGACAATCTCGCCGCTCGCCCCGGGGCTTCTGGGCCAATTCGGGTTCGGGTTGACCAACGACCAGATCGCCCGCGTAGCCCTCATCATGGCTGTGTCGGGCATCCTGCTGGTGTTGACCCGCCGGCGCATTCGCCAGGCCCAGAACTCACCCAAGACCTACGCCCGCGAACAGGTCAGCCGCCTTCGCGAAGAACGCAGCCTCATGTCCGACATCGACGAGCTGATGGCCCAGCTCGAAACCGTCAGCCGGCAGTTGCAGGCCCGGCTGGACACCAAGTTCGCCAAACTTGAAAAAGTCATCCGCGATGCCGATGCCCGCGCCGACCGGCTCGAACGCCTCTTGCGCCGGGCGGCTGACATCCCCGGTCTGGACCTGACCGTCGATGACGACACCGCCCCGCCTGCCTCTGACCCGACCCCACCGGCCGACCCGCACCGGGCCGAGATCTACCGCCTGACCGATGAAGGCCTCTCGCCCCGCCAGATCGCCCAAAAACTCGACCAGACCATCGGCGAAGTCGAACTCATCCTAGCCCTCAAGAAAGCCTCCCATACCCCGGTGGGATGAACCGGGGTGCCCAATCCTGCCGACGGGTGGCCCACCTCCTCCGGAAGCGGGGGAGGTTTTTTTTGTCTGCGAAATCTGCGTAATCTGTGGATCAGTCGTTTTTGTCCGCAGATTGCGCAGATTGGCGCAGATTACGGCGGGTGGCCCACCTCCTCCGGACATGGCCACCCCAATAGAAATGCACCCCACGTTCCGCTTCCACACTCGCTGCACTGGCTTGACGGCTTGGCCGGGCCTACAATCTTAGACCGGTAACGCTTCAGGGGGACACCTCTTCCCGGCGGAGCCCGGCAACACCTGGGACTGGGATGGGTCTGAGCGTCACGTTCATCAACGGCCCGAGACGATCGGGCAAGAGTACCCTCATCCAGATCATGCTGGATGAGTTGTACAAGAAACCACCCCACTACCTGCGCCTGGCCGCCCTCGACGGCGACAAACACCCACCCCGCGGCAACGGCAAGCCCAAGAATCAGTGCGGCGTGCGATCGGCCCATTGGCTGAATTACGACCAGGACCTGATTTATGAGGTTCTGCCCCAAGCCCTGACCGACATCCACAAAGCCGACCGTTACGGCACCGTGCTGATCGAAGCTGACGCCGACCCGCACCTGCGAAACGTTTATCCCTACGATCGACGCGTCTTCGTCATGCCCGCCCCCGACTCGCTGCACCAGGTCTTCCGCACCGCCAAACAGGCCGCCCACGCCCTGCGCGACGTGTTGGACGACACCACCACCTTCGCCCGCGAAATCTACGGCATGCTCGACGCCCCCGACGATGGCCACGATTCCGACAGCGAGCACGAAGCCCGGGCCGCCTTTACCGTCAGCCAAATGCGCGGCTTCCTAAAATCCCCGCTCGGCGAAGAGCTGGCCACCCGCATCCAATTCCAGCCCGACTACCACGGCCTGGTCGAGAGCGATGCCGTGCTGATCAACACCGGCGTCGGCGGCATGTCGCCGGTCATCGACAACTGCGTGGCCCGCCTGGAAAAAATCCTGGCCCGACTCCGAGGCCCCTCCGCCCGTAAGAACGTCATCTTCTGCTGCGACCTGGCCGACCCCAAAGACCCCCTCCGCAAAAAACTCCTCAAACAACTAAAAGAACTACTCCGAAACAAACCCGCCTGACCGCCGCCCCAACGAGCCGCGAACTTCAGTTCGCGCGGACGCCAAAACCAAAGCATCCCCCCGGCCGGTTTGATTCCCCAGCGCCAAACACC
The DNA here is from genome assembly GCA_046754265.1 of Phycisphaerae bacterium. GTDB lineage: Bacteria > Planctomycetota > Phycisphaerae > UBA1845 > UBA1845 > OFTM209. The sequence goes on along the minus strand of JBHHVM010000177.1, from coordinate 250 downwards.
CCCCACACCTTGACCAAAACGCCCCCGTCGATAACCCTATAAGCCCAAGCGCTCGTAGCTCAGTTGGATAGAGCACAGCTTTCCTAAAGCTGGGGTCGCAGGTTCGAGTCCTGCCGGGCGTAATGGGTCATTGAAAGAAGCTGTTCCGGTCTGTACATTGATGCTGAAACCGGCCCTGTGGGCCAGATTGCGCCCATCCCCATGCGAAGCGCGCATGGCAAATGCGACTCGAACGTGTTGCAGCGGGTAC
>JBHHVM010000176.1:0-7015 GCA_046754265.1 Phycisphaerae bacterium | reverse complement strand
TTCACGGGTTTCCTTTGTCGGGGCTGCTCTGGGCGCATCTGCCGGAGGCCTTGGCCGACCGCTATCGGCTCATCGTTCCGGACCTGCACGGCCTGGGGCGTAGCAGCGTGACGGACGAGGTCACCATGGCTGGTTTTGCCGACGACTTGTCTGGGTTGCTGGATCAACTCGATCAGGCGGAACCAGTGGTGGTGATGGGCTTGTCCATGGGCGGCTACATCGCCTTTGAGTTTTTTCGCCGGCACCAGCGGCGGGTCCGGGCGCTGATCCTGGCTGACACCCGGGCTGAACCCGATGCCCCCGAAGCCGCCCGCCAACGAAGCGAGACCGCCCAGAAAGTGCTGGCCGAGGGCAGCGGCGTGGTGGCCGACGCGATGGCGGGCAAGCTGTTCGGCCCCGGAGCTTCGACCGAGCTTCGCGAGCAATGGCGACAGATCATGGCATCAAGCGACCGGCAAGGCGTGGCGGCAGCACTTCGTGCCATGCGAGACCGAGCCGATTCAAGGCCCACCCTGGGCGACATCGACGTGCCCACGCTGGTGGTCGTGGGGCAGGATGACGCCCTGACGCCGTTGGCCTGTGCCGAAACGATTCACCGGGGGATTCGCGGGTCGCGGTTGGAGGTGGTGCCCGGCGCGGGGCACATGACGCCGGTGGAACAGCCCGAGCAATTCAGGCAGATCGTGGGCGGATTCCTGGATGAGCTGTACGAGCATGCGCCGGCGGGGTGAACTCGAAGTCGCTGGTGCAAGAATCCCTTCGCTGATTCGCAAGTATGCTGGAGTATGCTGGTGCGAGAATCCTTTCTCGCACCCCGCCCGGCGGGAATCCTTTCCCGCCCTGTTACGGGATGGGAATCCCGCAACCAGGAGGGGCGAGATGGGAATCTCGCCCCAGTTCTACGGGAATCTCGCCGCAGGTTTGCGAGAGTCTCGCCCCAGCTTCAGTGCATGCTATTGCCCCGCGTTGGCAGTGGCTTGATCGGCGGCGCGGGGGGCAGCCCCGAATTGGAATTGCGTGTCTCGAAGACTCTTGCAGATCTGGTAATACTCGAGCGATTTAGCCAGCCGCGGTTTAAGATCGCCCGAAGCCATTTCCACGGCCTGGGTTTGCAGGCGTATGGCGGCATCCAGGTGGCCCACGGTGTAGGCGGCTCGAGCGTAGATGCGAACGGCGCTGATGCTGTGACCCTTGGTGGCATCGAAGGCGGCCTTGGCGGCCCGGAGCATCAGGTCCGGGGCCCGTTCGGCGTGCCGGTCCACGCCGAGCAACACGCGGGCCAAGGCGATCAAAGCCAGGGGATCGTTGGCGTTGGCCTCGATGAACTTCCTGACCCAGTCCCGGGCCTGATCCATGCCCTGTAACTCTCGAATCTGTAGGAAGTAGGCTTCGGTCATCGCGTTTTCGTGCGTGGGGTCGATGGCCAGGATCTGGTTGAGAATACCCAAACCCTGGTCCCATTGTCGCAGGCGGGCAAAGTTGGCGTATTTGGGGAGCAGGGCGTTGACCTTGGCTTCACGCTCGGCCCGCAAGGCTTCGGCCTGGACGTCGAAAGTGCCGTCGATGAGCTGACCCAGGACACGTTCAAAATCCGGGGTGGGATGACCGTGCCAGGCGATGCGACCCTGCTTGTCCACCACGAACAGATAAGGAATGCCCATCGCCCCAGCCCCGTCCAGATAAGTCCGCCACATGGTTTGGGTCTTGTCCCAGGCGACGGTGTATTGCATGGCTTGCCCGCGGGTGCGCAGAAAGTTCTTGACCTGAGACAGTTGTTGACCGCGGACCGGGCTGGTCAAGCCTATGAAGACGACGTTGTCCTTTCGATACTGCTCTTGAAGTCGGCTTAGCTTGGGAATGTCTTGCAGGCAGGGCATGCACCAGGTCGCCCAGAAATCGATCACGAAGATTTTCTTGCCCTTGGCCGACGCCAGGTCTTCGGGCGCTCCTTTGAGCCACTCGGTCACGGTGAAGGCTGGGGCGGGGTCGCCGACCTTCAGGCCCGCCCGGGCCGATCCGGTAAGCAGGGCCGAAACAGCCAACACGATAAGCGTCGTTCTCAAACTTCTCATAAAGGGTCACTCCCGCTCGAAGCCGGGGCGCAGCCTCCGAGGCCACGCGATCGGATCGAGTTTCACGCCCCACCTTGGGGGGCGGTCAACGGTCAAGCTGTTTCAGTCGGCGACACGCCTCCTGAAGGTCGGCCATCTGCTTGGCGTAGCAAAAGCGAAGCTGGGTACGCCCGTCGGCCGGGTTGCGATAAAAGGCTGAGCCCGGCACCGTGGCCACGCCCACCTGCTGGAGAATGGACTCCGTGGCCAAGGTGGCATCGGCATATCGGTCGCCGAAGTCCGCCAGCATATAGTAGCTTCCCGAAGGCACAAAGGGCTGCATGCCGATGTCCGAAAGGGTTTCGGCCAGCAGGTCACGCTTTTTCCGATAATCCTCGCACATCTGACGATAATAAGCCTCCGGCAGGGCCAATCCCGTCGCTATGCCCGCCTGGAGGGGGGCGGGGGCACAGATGTAGAACAGATCGCTGACCACGGCCATTTTGTCGATCACCGGGGCGGGCCCGGCCGCGTAGCCCACCCGCCAGCCGGTGACGGCATAGGTCTTGGAGGCTCCGCTGATGGTGATGGTCCGCTCGACGGCCCCGGGTAGCCTGGCGGGGCTGATGTGGGCCACGTCGTGGGTGATGTATTCGTAGATCTCGTCGGTGACGATCCACAGGTCATTCCGGCGGGCCAGGGCGACGATTTCGGTCAGCTCTGCCTCGGAAAAGACCTTGCCGGTGGGGTTGGCGGGGGTGTTGACCAGGATCATGCGGGTCTTGTCGCCGATGGCTTCGGCCAACCGATCCGAGCTATAGCGCCAGTCGGGCGGAGTCAGGTCCACGTAGCGGACCTTGGCCCCGATCATTTCCAAGAGGTTGACGTGATAGCTGTAAAAGGGTGAGAACACGATGCACTCGTCGCCGGGGTTCAAGGTGGCCAGGGCGGCGCAGGCGAACGCCCCAGCCGAGCCCACGGTCACGGTGATCTGGGTTTCGGGGTCGGCGTCGATGCCGTTGAAGTCAGCCAACTTGCGGGCGATGGCCCGGCGAAGGTCGAGGGTGCCCCGAAGGTTGGTGTAGACAGCCTGGTCGGCGTCGATGGCTGACTTGGCGGCGGCCTTGATCGTATCGGGGGCGGGTTGATCGCAGACGCCCTGGGAGAGGTTGACCCCGTTGACGGCTGCACAGATGGCTGAGAAGCGCCGGATGTCCGACTGCCTGGAGTCTCGCACGCGTGATGCCAGGTCGGGCACGGGTCAGGCCTTCCGAGCGACGAATCGCCGATCCTCAAGGGCCGCCCAGGCGCAGGTCGCTTCATTTGAGAGCGCCCAAACGATGGGATCGCCATCGGTGGCCACGGTGCCGTCCTCAGCCGCATCGGCCTGGCTTGTCTGAGGGACATCGACCAGCGTTGGGTCGGTCAGACAGCCGCTCAGGGCGATCGATCCTACCAGGGCCGCCAGCGTTTGTTTGACCATATCCATCGGTGTACTCCGAACTTACGTTCACTCGCCGACTGTGACCTTTGGTGATTCCAGCCCGAACCTTCGACCATACCGTCCCGGCCGGTGCGGCGTCAAACCCATCAGGGTTGCTTGCTACGTGCCGGATACATAGGTGTGATATCCGAAAAACTGATCGTTTTTGCGAAAAAAGTCTGCGCCCGCCGGTCCGCGGCAACCCCCTGTGGCTTCAGGGGTTTGCAGAAAGTGATCGGCGCGTAAGTCCCTTTGGCCTTGTCTGTGAATTGCGGTAGGCCCAGGATTCGGTTTGCCCGGGCCGATTCTGAGGGGTATGTTTCATGCATAGCCAAGAGGCTTTGCTTGCTTGGCACCTACCCTCGGGCCTGTCGGCTCCGGTAGGCACGTCGGTCAATCCAAAGAACGGTGTTTGGCTCGCCAGCAATGGTGGACCAGCCGGGAGGCGAACCCATAGCCCGGATTGGTTGAGGTGTGTCACGACAGGGACGAGGCGGTGCGGAAACCTTATGAGGGTTGTTTGGTCTGTGTGCTTGGCTGGTCCAGGCGGGCAGATCAGACCAGCCGGGTGTCGATGATACCCTGAGGCGCGGGTTCTTGCGGTCAGCGCTACCGCAGGGTCTTAAGCGCGAGAGGGGAGCGGGCGCAGGAGCGTCCGCGAGGCGTCCGGCGGGTTGCCCTGGAAAGGATCGAAACCCAAGGGAGTATCCGGTTGCTCGACTTGCTAACCCCAGGGCGAGCTACGAGGGACTCTCGGAAGGGGCAAAGCCCGGAAGTCGGGGCCCGTCGGACCGGCCCGTGGATTCGTTCGCGGGCGCCACGGCGGGTTGAACGGCACGCGGGTTCGTCGGCGGGCGGAAACGCCCGGGACACCTTTCGAGAGGGGAAAACTCCGAAGGGTCAAATCCCAGGAGCGCTGTCGGCCTGAAACACGGCTGGCGCGGGCTTGGGGGGATTAAACCGTCGAGAGGGTATCCAAACCCTGAGGGCGGCGCGGCAGTGGGCGAGGCAAACCCACTGCAATCGGACCCCCGAGTCCTGGATGTGCTGAAGGGAAGCAAAGCTCAGGAGAGGTGCCCGGTCGGCCGTTTCGGCGGTGCGGCACGGGCTAGGTGCTGACGGGAAGAACTCTGGAGGAAGACGAAACTCGACGAGAGGCTCTGGTGGCGCTTGATTCTTTGAACCAGGTGTCGCCGGGGTTCGATCCGGGAAGACCATCAGGCCGAGGATCAGGTCCAACGGCGAAATGGGTTCGCAGAACCAATGGCTGCGATACCGGTCGGGCGGAGGTCTCTGGACGGGTAGTCAATTCCAGGAGAGTGTGGGCTGGGGCGGTGACGTCCCGAGCCCTGACCGGCAGCGGCCGAAACCTCTGGAGGGCGCACAAGCGTGCGAGCCTCTTGGCTTGTTTTTTCATGCGCTCCGGCCTACCTGAGTCCCGTCCGGGCACGCCCCAATCCGTTGGTTGGGGTGGCAAACCGCTTTTTGAGTGCTTGGCGCAAACGTCCGCAAAAGTCCGCAGGTTCCTGTGCCGATAACGATGGGGTGAATTGGCCCATGCCGGCCGGTCGCCCCGTTCAGGGAGGGGGCCGGTCTATTCAGGAGCTTGTGAATATGAGCGCGCTGCTGGCTGTTTTTATGGCGACCATGACGGCAATCATTGGCATCACCGGGGGACTCTTTCAGCAAGCCCTTGCCTTTTGAGCCGGTTGGACCGCGCATCTTGGATTGGGGGTTGGGCGGGCGACCGGTTGTAGAGAACGGTCGCTTCACCCCCTGATCGTGCATCCCATCTCTTTGATCGGGGCAGCGCTGTCCCGCGCCCGTATTGACATCACGCAGGGCGGGGCAACAATGGCCCGTCAATGGCAGTTTCGGGCACCGGGCAGATAAGGTCGGCGCATCGTCGCGGGCGGGCGATTCTGGCGGTCATGCTGATGGCACCGACATCCGGTCTGGGGGTTGCGGGCTGTTCGGCTGGGGCCAAGACGGAAGCGCCCATCTCCTACGCCAACCGTTACGACGTGCAACGGGCCGAGCGACTCGCTGTCCGGGCAGCCGACTGGCGCAATGGGGCCATCGTCTATCAAGTCCTGGTGGATCGATTCGCCCCAGCCGCCGACCTGGAAGCCAAACGCCCTCTCTACGCACCCCCTAAGCGATTGCGCCCCTGGAGCGAAAAACCCAAACGCGGCAAGTACCTGCAAGACGTGCGCTATTGGAGCCACGAGCTGGATTTCTGGGGCGGTGACCTGCAAAGCCTGATGGGCAGGTTGGGTTACGTTGAGCAACTGGGCATCGACGTGTTGTACTTGAACCCCATTCACCAAGCTTACAGCAATCATAAGTACGACGCGGAGGATTACTTCGCCGTTTCGCCGGAGTACGGGACGCGGCAGGATGTGAAGGATTTGGCCACTGCCCTGCATGGCCGGGGGATGCGGCTGGTACTGGACGGGGTGTTCAACCACATGGGGCGGAACTCGCCCTGGTTTCAGGACGCGATCAAAAACCCCGACAGCCCCTGGCGCAATTGGTTTTACATCGGCGACGAGTATGAGCACGGCTACCGGGTGTGGAACGGCGTGCCCAGCCTGCCCACGGTTCGATTGGAGAATCCGCAGGTCCGGGCCCGGATTTTCGGTGACCGCGATTCGGTGGTGCAGGGTTATCTGCGCGACGGCGTGGACGGTTGGCGGCTGGACGTCGCCCCGGAGTTGGGGTTCGTGTATTTGGGGGCACTCACCGAGGCGGCCCATGCCGCCAGGGCGGGGTCGTTGGTCATCGGCGAGAACTGGACCTATCCGGACGAATGGATGCCAGCCCTTGACGCGGTGATGAACTTTCATTTCTGGCAGATCATTCTGAACGTAACCCGCAATTCGATCTCTGGACCGGCTGCGGGGCGCATGATCCAACGGGTGGTGGACGACACCGGCTTGGACGCCCTGTTGAAGTGTTGGGTTATTCTGGACAATCACGACCTGGTCCGCCTCAAGACACAGTTCAAGAAGACCTGGCGGCAGCGGATGGCCCAGGTGTTGCAGTTTACGCTGCCCGGTTCGCCGTGCGTGTATTACGGCGTGGAGGTGGGCATGCGGGGCGGGCGCGATCCCGAGCAGCGCGGGCCCATGCGCTGGGACCTGATGACCGACGAGAATCCCGACCTGAAATGGATGCGGCGGTTGATCGCCCTGCGCCGCGACAGCCGGGCGCTGAAGATCGGCGATTTTGCCCATTGTGAATCGGACAAGGTGCTGGCCTTTGTTCGCCGGACCGACCGGGTCGAAGAGACGACCCTTGTGGTGGTTAACCCGACGGGCAAGAAGGTCAAAGATTGGGTTCAACTTCCCGACGCCAAGCTGATGAGTTGGACGGTGCTGGGCAATCGGCTCGGGCCTGGCCAAGCGCGTGTCACCTGCGGATTGGTCGAGGTCGAAATCCCCGCCCAAACGGCCTGGGTCTTGATGCCGGAGATTTC
>JBHHVM010000175.1:0-7055 GCA_046754265.1 Phycisphaerae bacterium | reverse complement strand
CGGGTTCAGGATATCGACGGACTCCCCAACGAGCGAACCGGCCCCGACGTGGTGCTCGTCAGAACCCTGGATGCCATCGTCGATGAAGCCCGCACCCGGTGGCCCAAGGCGGCCGTCACTTTCGTCAAAATCGACGTTGAGGGCATGGAAATCGACGTGCTCCGCGGAGCAGCCCAACTCTTGAGCGAGGCGCGTCCCCAGCTTTCCGTCGAACTGGCGTCTCACTCCGCCTTTGAGGAAGCTGGCTCATTTCTCGCGGAGTTGGGGTATAAGCACGTCGGTCGATTCTGCGCCACCCCGACCTACCATTTCATCAACCCCAGCGTTCATCGGCTGCGCAAGCTGCCTCCACGTATACTACGGTCCTGGTATGATGGGCGTCTGCGCAAACTCCGCGATGTCCTGGGAATGAAAAGCTCTTGAAACCTATGACTCTGTCTCTTGTGGCCCAGTCACCGGCTACCCCGATGCGCCGTCGTGCCAGGCCGCCTTCTGTTGCCGTCAGCATTCGTGCCGCGCTCTGGCAGAATACCAAGTGAGCGACATGAACTCGTTCAATGCCAAACGATACTGGGAACAGCGCTTACAGAATGAGTTCAACCTGCACGGAGTCGGGCGGCGGAACTGGGGCATCCATTTCAACCGTTGGGCGTACCGGGTTCGCCGGCGAGTATTCATGCATCATGTCCGCTCGCTCAAACTGGATATGTCGGCCTTGGATTGTCTCGATGTTGGATCCGGGACGGGATTCTACCTTGACCGCTGGCTTGAACTAAATGCCCGTTCGGTAACCGGGGCCGATCTGACCGACGCCGCCGTGAATCGGCTGCGCCAGCGCTACACGCACCTCCGCATTTGTAACCTGGACATTGGCGGCGGGCAGGGCGAATTGGCGGAATCCCAATTCCACGCCGTTTCCTGCATGGATGTGCTGTTTCACATTGTCGATGACGACCGGTACCGCCAGGCCGTACGGAACATCTTCAGTTTGATCCGACCGGGAGGGTGGTTCATATTCTCGGAAGCGTTCTTGAAAGGTCCGGAGCAACGCATGGAGCACATCGTTCATCGATCCGCACGGCAGATCCAAGACGATCTTCACGCAGCCGGCTTTGAGCTGGTCGGTCACCATCCCTTTCTGGTGTTGATGAACGACCCCGTGGAGCAAGGTCACCCCCTGTTAAAAGCGGTGTGGCGCGGTCTCAAGGGAACGGTTCAACGGGCCAATTGGACTGGCGCCGTCGTCGGCCCTGCCCTGTACCCGTTGGAACTGGCCCTGGTTCGAGGGTTGAACAAAAGCCCCAGCACGCAAATCATCCTCTGTCGGCGACCGGCGAATCGCGCCGATGCCGACCAGGCCCGGACCGACCGGTCCCCAATCGAGTCCTTGTGATGCGGATCGCCTTCTTCGTCACGGCCTTTCCCGAGGCCTCCATCACCTTCGTCATCAACCAGATTACTTTCTTGTTGGATCGCGGGCATGACGTCGATATCTTCGCCACCCGAAGAGGCAAAGGGGGTGTCGTCCATGCGGACGTCGCCCGCTACCGCCTGCCGGATCGGACCTGTTACCTGCCGGCTCCACCTGACAACTTGTGGATCCGGCGGATGGGCGGTCTCGGGATCCTCGCCCGCTACGGCTGGCGCAGCCCGGCTGCCTACCTGCGGGCGATGGACCCGCGCCGGTTTGGAAAACAGGTCAGCTCCATGGCCTTGCCCTTCCGCATGGTCCCGTTCCTGCCGGGCCGATCCTACGACGTGATTCACTGCCACTTTGGTCCCACCGGACGAATCGCGGCTGATCTCTGCGAGGTCGGCGTCCTGAAAGGAAATCTCATCACCACTTTTCACGGATACGGCGTCACCGCCTATCCCCGCCGTCACGGATCCGATGTCTACCGACGGCTCTTTGATCGGGGAGACCTGTTCACCGCCAACTCGTCGTTCACCCTCGGCAAGCTGACTGAGTTGGGGTGTCCACCGGCGCGAATCGTTCGGCTTCCCGTTGGACTGAACCTGAAAGACTTCGCCTTCGCCGAACGCCGCCTCCGATCCGACGATCCGATTACGATTCTTACCGTGGCCCGATTGGTCGAAGTCAAAGGCGTGGAGTATGGCATCCGGGCTATCGCCAAATTGGCGCCAACCTACCCTCGGCTGCGTTATCAGATTGTGGGCGACGGGCCGCTCAGGCCGGCGCTCGAGCAGTTGGCCGCCGACCTAGGCGTGGCCGACCGTTGCCGATTCCTGGGCGCCATGACCCAAGAGCAGTTACGGCAGACCTATGCCCAGGCCCACCTTTTCATGCTGACCGGAGTGGTGGGCCGCGACGGCGCCGAGGAGGGACAGGGATTGGTGCTCCTCGAGGCCCAGGCGACGGGTCTGCCCGTCCTGGCCAGCCGAGTCGGCGGCGTTCCCGATTCCATGCTCGACGGCGAGTCCGGAGTCCTGGTCGAACCCGGCCACGTAGAGGCACTGGCCGACCGCATCGGTTGGCTGATCGAACATGCCGAGGCTTGGCCGCAGATGGGGCGGATGGGGCGGGCCTTCGTCGAACGTGGGTTCGACATCCAGCGGCTAAACGACCGGTTGATCGAACTGTATGAACGACTCCTGCGCAAACGCTAACGTCAGCGTCCGCGATCACACCGCCTGCGCTATTCCCACCCCTACGATCCGTGCGTCTTCTCGTACTCGTGGTGATACTTTCCGAACAAACCCGCCAGCAAGCCCGATCCATACCAGATGTGCCGCAAGCTGCTGATCCGCCGGTGTCGTCCGAACAACCCGGTGACCAGCAACAGCGCCGCGCCGCGCACCACACGGTTGACGCCGTTAAGCAGAAGCAGGGCTACCGCCATCGGCCTGGAACGCAAATCGAACAAGATGTACGCCGTCGTGGCGCCATACCGAAAGGATCGGCGCAACAGCCACCCGGCGCTGACCCGGCTGGCAGGCACCGACTCGGTGGCCACCGCTTCATCGGCCCACACGATCTTGAAGCCCGCCCGATGCACCCGCTGCAGAAAGTGCGAATCGCTGCCCCCGATCAGGGCCATGCTCTCGTCGAAGTGCCTGTCCATGGCATCAAAGACCCGACGACGAAACAGAATGTTGCCGGTAAACGCCCGGTCCCGCACCGTGCCCGTGGGGAAACGGGCCCGATCATAAAACCGGCCTCGCACCGCCCACTCCGGGGGCGGTTCCTCAAAATCCGACAGCACCGGACCGGCCGTCACGTCGGCGTCATATTGCTGCATGACCCGCAACAGCTCATCAAGCCAATTCGGCTCGGGAACCTCGTCGTCGTCGATAAAGGCAATACAATCCACGTCGGCCCCAGCCCGTGCCACAGCCGTGTTCCGCGCGAAGGGAATGCCCCGTCTCGGCTCCTCGTAACACTCCAACACCCACCGATACCCCGCCTTGAGCCGCTCGCACACTTGCCCCGCCTGCCCCCGCGACTCGTTGTCCACCACCAAGCAGCGAATCTCCGGCTCCTGCCCCGTAAACTCCAACCGATTCAGACCCTCCAACAGCCGGGCCAAACCCTCGGGCCGACGACAGGTAATCACGCACACCGCAACCCGCATCCCCGTCTCCAAAACATCCCGCGCTTCAGTCATTGGACCCCGAACATAGGCCAACCCCGCACTACGGTACAGCGCTACAGGCCTCTTGCCTTGGTGCCTCGTTGCCTTGTTGCCTTCTATCCATGGCTTTTCGCCGATTGCTGCGTCGAGATTCCCTCCGTAATCCAGGCAACCCGGTAGCCTTTCCGCTTTACCCAGCTTACCATTCCAGGAGGGCTTGTCGGACTTTGGCGTGACCGATTTCGGCGTCGATGGCCGATCAAGCTGATAGCTGAATCGGCGCTGACTGCGTGTGCTGTCGCTGATCCGCCCCAACCCACCGGGCGGGCAGCGCCCCCTCAGGGAGGCCCTTGCCGTGGCCCAGCCTATTGCCTGCCCCCATCCCGATCGACTCCAAGCCTACGCACTGGACGAGTTGGGTCCGCAGGAGACGCTGGAGTTCGATCGACACCTGTCAATCTGTCGCACTTGTCTGGACCAGGTCCTCCACCAAGTCCCGGGGTCCGTTTCCCCCAAGGTGCCCAACTGCCACGTGATCTGCGAACTGGGCCGGGGTCACTTCGGCGTGGTTTACAAAGCCTGGTGGGTCAAACATCAACCCCGGCTGGTCGCCCTGAAGGTGCTCGGTACCCCGGGGCTGATGCAAGAAGCCCGCTTCGATCGCGAAGCGTCAGTCCTCAAGAAGATCGACTCGCCCGGTGTGGTTCACTGCCTCGAATCCGGCATGGCGGGCCAATCCCGCTACTTCATCATGGACCATGTCCAGGGCCAACACCTCGATGAACACGTCAACGCCCTGGGTGACGACCTCAATGCCAAACTGGAAGTCTTCGAGCGCGTGTGCCGGGCTGTGGCAGATGCCCACCGGGCCGGCGTCGTCCACCGCGACCTCAAACCCAGCAACATCCTCATCGACCCTCAAGGCCAACCTCACGTGGTGGATTTCGGCATCTGCGGCCTGGACCGCCCCGATTGGAACAGCCCCGACTATCTGACCATCACCAACGCCGGCGACATTGTCGGCACGCTCAAGTACATGTCCCCCGAACAAGCCTGGGGCCGACGCATCGCCGCCCGCATCGACAAGCCCACCGACATCTGGTCGCTGGGCATCATGCTCTGTGAGATCGTCACCGGCGGTTACCCCTATTCGCTGCGCTCCACCGCCGACAAACCGTCTCACGAAGCCCTGCTGGACCGCATCCGCAAGGAACTGCCCCAACTGCCCCGCCTGGCTCATTTGCCCCGGGGGCGAGATTTGGAAATCCTGTTGGAGCGCTGCCTGTCGTGGGAGCCCGACCATCGCGTCGAATCAGCCGACCGGCTCGCCGACGACCTCGGGCGCTATCGCGTCGGCCAACCCATCAAGACGCGACCCCATGGGCCGGTGTACAAGATCAAACGCCTGGCCACAGCGGCCGCGACGCGCTCGCCTTTGGTGTTTCATGCCGCCACCGTCGCCCTGCTTTGCACGTTGCTGTGGGGGGCCACGTACCTGTTGTCGATCGGTTGGCATGTCCCCGCCGCCGAATTGCCGGGCGCCTCGATGAGCGCGACCGCCGCGACGGGCATCGACGACATCCGCGAATCGACCTTGATCGTCGGCGTCTTCGACGACACCGTAGACACCGTCATCGACTTCGCAGCCGAACACCGCATTCCCGGCGTGAACCGGGCTTTGACCTCTTGGCGCCCGGTGCACGGTCAACTGCTGAAAACCCTGGCCGCCGCCAAGCCCATCGCCGTGGTCTGGGACTATTATTTCCGCTCGCCTCAACCGCACGATGCCCTCTTGGCGGCGGGCATCGAGGCGCTCGAGGCGGCCGGCACCCCGGTGGTCCTGGCTTCGCTTCGCTATAAACCCGATGGCACGCCCGACCTGAGCCCCGCCCTGACCGGACCGCTGGGCCGGCGCCTTCGACACGGGGCCATCTCGGCCCGCGACATGGTCAAAAGACCGGGCCAATACGTTACCGCCATAAAAATCGAAACCGGGCACGCCGTTCCGGGATTGTCCTTGGCCGTCCTGGCTGCGGTCATCCATCCCCAAGCGCGACTCGAGTTGGATTGGCCCACGCGCAAGAATCTCAGCATGCTCTACGAACTACCGGGTGGGGCCTACCTCCGCGAACGCGACGCCTTGCCGTTGACCCGCGTCTTCAAGGCCGGTACGCGGCAGCAGATCTTTGATCCCGACGCGATCCTGGCTTGCAACAGGTTCGACCTGGACACCTTGGAGAATTGGCGCAGCCGAACGGTTCCCTATCAGGAGCTGTTGACTTGCTCAGCCGAGCGATTGCGCGAATTGGCCGGGGGCAAGCTGATCGTGGTGGGCGACTTCCGCCAAAAGGGTCTGCTGGGTCGCAGCGATCGACATTCGGTCAGGTACGGCCACAAGATCGTCCCCGACGTGCCGGGCTGCTACTTGCTGGCCGATTCCATCACCGGGCTGTTGGGCGGCCGCTATCTCAAAAACGCTTTTCCGCTGCCCCCAAAAACGCTGGCCCTGGTGCTGTTGGCTTCGACCCTGGGATGCCTGCTGCCTGTCGGGCTGTGTCACCGCGTTGGACTGGCCAGGCCCAGCCGGCGCAGACACGTTCAATGGGCCTTGTGGATATTGGCCATGATCTGCTTTGGCGTCATGGTTTGGAGTCGATCGCGGTGGGCGGTGCAGGCAACCATGGCAGGGTCGGCTGCTCTTGCGGCCATGGCCGTCGGTTTCCGAGTCGAGTTCGCCCGGAACCGGTACCGCATTCTCGATCGTCAACGTCGAGACTTGGAAGGTGCCGAGCTGACCACCGACACCTCGTCGACCCTTACGCTGCAGCCACCGATATCGCGCCCAACAGCAGGATAACCGCAGCCGCCACGACCGGAATGATCCGCGAAGCCCAAACCAGGGCCAGCTCCTCCGCAACGGTCAATGGAAACATCATCACCGTCACCCCTTTTCGTTTTCGACTTTCGACTTTCGTCTTTCGACTTTGCCGTTAGCCGTTACCCTTCCATCCCCAGCGTGATCAGAGGTATCAAACCTTCCATCGCATCGATGAGCCAAATGAAAAAGGTCATGTACCTGTCCTCCACATGCAGTCGTTTGCAATGAAAACGACTATGGGTATGCGTGACAGGACCGGCCAGTCGATTTGCAACCGGCCCCAGGCACGCGGGAGTCCGGCACCTTGGGTGTACGTATCCATCGGAGTGCGATTTTGGCGAGTTAAGCGAAAAACCGGGAAAATTAGCCAAAAATTGACCTTGCAGAAGGATCCCGGGCCCCCGAAGCAGCCCGGACCGATCGGCCACAAAACCCTCCTGCCGCTCGAACTAGATGCACTGTTCCTATGGGGCCGTTCGTCGCCCTAATACAACCGCTCCACCCGAATGGGCCCCTTGCGGCGCCGATGGGGGTGGACCAGCGCTGCCGTCTCGGAATCTACGATGACTTGCCGCGGTTCAATC
>JBHHVM010000174.1:0-7078 GCA_046754265.1 Phycisphaerae bacterium | reverse complement strand
AGAACGCGGGACAATACAAGAACAAGGTCTACTACCTGCCCAAGCATCTGGACGAAAGGGTGGCCCGTTTGCACCTGGCCCAATTGGGCGTCAGCCTGACCGAACTGACCGAGGAGCAAGCCAAGTACCTGGGCATTCCGAAAGAGGGGCCCTACAAGCCGGAGCACTATCGGTATTAGGGGTGCAGCGCAGCCGTTGGTTGCAACCCATAGGGGCTAGGCACGTAGGCACGTAGGCACGTAGGCAACAAGGCAACAAGGCAACAAGGCAACAAGGCTAGAGGCCTGAAGAAACGGCCCTGTTGGACATTCTGGGGCAGAAGAATCTTCGCGGGCCGCGAAGAAAACGAGCATCAAGAGTACAGGAGGCGCCTCAAGCTGCGAGGGACGATGGAATGCGGGCTCCGGCATGCCGGGGCCCGTTTTCATAGGCGTGCCCAAGGTCGGGGGTCATCGAGGTTGTGTTAAGTTGTGCGTTTGGTGGGCGTTGGGGACCGGGCACCTGGATAGGCCTAGGGCGGCGCGTTATCCTACCGGGTTGGCAAATATGGGTACAAGCATAGGGCACAATCTGTCATAAGGAGACGCGAGAATGAAACGCTTGGCGATTTTAGCGGCAGTGCTGTTGGCGACGGCGTCGTCGGGAGTGCTGGCTGAAGGCACCGACGACGGCAAGGAGATTCTCAAGAAGGTGGACGCAACCAGCAAAGCGGTGATGGCTGTCAGTTATACCGGCAGCTACAAAGCTGAGGGAGCCATGGCTTCGCGAATCCCGACGCTGGCAGGCAAGGTGATGGTGCTGGGACCGGTGGAGGGCGGCGTTCCCAAGAAGTTCCGCATCGAGGCCAAAGTCACGGCCCCCGATTCCAGTGAGACCAAGTCCCTGGTGGTGGGTTCGGATGGCGAGAATTTCTATCTGATTGACCGCACCGCCAAGACGGTCTACGAAGACATCGACCCAGCCGTCATCGGCCGAACGGGCCAACGGGTCATGGGCCTGGTCATGCAGGAGTTCCTGCACCCCACTCCGTTCAGCGATGAGATCAACGCCAAGTCGGAGATGAAAGGCACGGCCAAGGTCGGCGATGAGGAATGCTGGAAGATTTTCGTGGACTATGGCACCGCGGCCGGTGGCCAGACGGCCATGTGGTACTTCTGCAAGAAGGACAACCTGCCGAGGCAGGTCGATCGAACCCGCAGCAGCCAGAGCGGCGAAAAGACCACGACCTTTCAGGTCGTCACCAACCTCAAGGCGGACCCCAAGTTCAAGGACGGCGCGTTCAAAGTCGTGGTGCCGGAGGGCTACACCAAGAGCGACGACTTCGCGCCGTAAGTCATAGGGCTTGACGACACTTAAGACGATTGGGAGGACGAACCACGGTGTTCGTCCTCTTTTTTTTCGCCCGACGGGCTGACGGTGGCCAGGGTCAGCGGCTGGCCGGTGATGGCCCCGCGGTGATGTGCAGTCGGTCACTCCGGCTGTTGGCCCGAACGAAGGGGCTGTACATGGCTTGCACCTTGGCTGGCAGGGTGCGGAACCGACCCGGGGTTTCGCAGCGCAGGCGATAGGTCAACTCGTGCTTGCCCTGGGGCAGGTAGGTGGCGAAGAAGGCCAGCTTCTGGTCGCGCAGTTCGGCGTGCAGAAACGTTCCAGCCCCTGTCCGAGGGCCGCTGCGCAGTTCGACCGGCTCGCAACCGGCCGGTTTGGGGTCTTCGAGCATCAGGTACTCAAAGTTATTCGAGGCTTCGAGGGTCAGTTGGACCTCGATCAGCTCGCCGGATTGGACGGATTGGCCCGATTCGATCGGCAGGCGGTCGTATTCCAGGGCTTGATAGGTTTCGGTGACCGAAGCGCGTTTGGCGGCATCCCAGATTTGGCGCGTCTTGGTGACGTGTTTTGGCACCAGACGGGCATAGGTTCGGGTGATGTGGATTTCATGCCCGGCCGGTGCGATGGCGTCCTGGCGCGTGAAGTAGTCCAGATAGACGCCGTAATAGAGATTGCCCTTGCCGGAGCGGACCAATTCGACCCGGTGTTGGCCGGGCCCGAGGTTCGTGGCGGCCACGATAACTTGTGTGTCGAAGGTCAAGGCATTGCGCGGGGTGACCTTGAAGGATCGCTTGATGTGCCCGTCAATAAGCAGGCCGATGTTCATGTCCGCCTGCAATTCGCCCGAGACCGCCAGATAGTCAGCCAGGGCATAGACGGCGAAAGCGGTATCCTTGGTGCTGAACCAACGGGACCCGCGCCGATTGCGAACCAGCCAATTGACAGCCTGGGGCACGTACGGGTGATCCGGCTGGACCTTCAACAGGGCCCGCAGAACCATGGCGGTGGCTTCGGTGCCGTTGTGATACCAGTAGCGATACCCCGACCGCTGCCCCCAGCTGGCGGTGTCGGTGGCTGGGTCGAGATGCACGGTGTTGTCCAGATTCTCGACGAGGATGGCCGATCGCTTTGCATCGCCCATGCGATGCAGCACCATCGTTAACATGCCGCGGGCGTAATCGGTCAAGCCGTCCCGGTCGGCATAGATGCGGTCCAGGACCGCCCGCACCTTGGGCTGATGAAGATAACCCACATCGTGCATGGCCAGGGCATAGAGCATCCAGGTGCGGACGTTGTCGTCGTCGCGGGTCCAGTCATAACGGGCGGCGAACTCGGTGCTGACCACACGTTTGAGCAGGAAGTCGAGGCCGCGTTGCAGCAGGCTCGCGTCGAATTTGACGCCGGCCCCGGCGGCTTCGGTCAGCCCGTAGACGACGTAGGCGGTCATGTAGGGATTGGACGCCCCACCGGCCCACCAGCCCCAGCCGCCGTCGGGGCGCTGCAACTGGGTCAGGCGCTCGACACCGGCGTCGATCATGTCGTCCATGGCGGCATTGTTAAATACCGGGTTGTTGCGAAAGCGTTCCGGCAGCTTGGCAAAGGCCGGTTGCCCCCCGGCGTCGATCTTGTCGCGCAGGTCTTTGAGGTCGATGCCCAGCCGGTCCAGACTCCTGCGGACCACCACGGCTGGCAGGAACCGGCTCATGGTCTGCTCGGTACAGCCATAGGGGTATTCCAGCAGGTAGGGCAACGCATCGATCATCATCGCAGCCATGGAAGGATTCAGGTGGATTTCCATCAGCGGCGAGTCGGGGTCCACCAATTCGGGGATGTCGATGGCCACGGTTCGGGTTTGTTCCGCGTCGCCCTGGCGGATGGACCCGCTTTGGGCCACGAAGCGATAGGCCCCGTAGGTGATGACCGGCGCGTTGAGCTGCACGGCATCAGCATCGACGTCGGCGGCGATGGTGGCGGTGAGCCTGGCCTGGCCGACCTCGACCGCCCGGGCGGGAAAATCGACGGCCACCTCGCCACCGGCTGGCACCAGGACATCCGCCTGCCCGGGGTTGGAGGCTTGCACCGGCTGACCCCCCACGCGGGGCAAGCCCACTTCCAGGTGGGCGGAGGTGTTCAACGTCACCCGCATGGTCTTGGGCGTCTCCAGGTAATTGTGGGCGATCACGGTGAGGGTCGGCTCGTCGCCCTCGACGAAGAAACGCGGCCCTTCGAGGCGGGCGATCACGTCCTTGCGGGTGATCAGGTCGATCGAAGTTTGGCCGACCCGGGTTTGCAGATCCACGGCCACGGCGTGAACGCGCCAGGTGGTCAACGTGTCGGGCAGCGTACAATCGACCGTCGCTTGGCCGGTGCCGTCGGTCAACAGATGGGCCCGCCAAATGACGGTGTCGGGAAAGTTTTTGCGGATTTGAGCGGTGGCCAGGGGCGGCGCCGCGGCGACCGCGTCGGCCGACTCGCTCTCCACGGCCCGCGACTTCATGGCCATGAGCGGCGTCGCGCCCGCGACACCCCCCGTCACCCGCCTCCGGATGATGCCCCAACCCCCGCCACCGGCCAGGTCGAAGCTGCTGGCGGTGTTGACCAGGTTGGGCCTGGTTTGCCCGTAGAAGTGCTGCTCCACGGCCGGGCGGAACTCGGGTTGAATGTAATACAGGCTGGCGTCGACCATCATCAAGGTCACTTCCGCGGGGGCGGGTTGGCCGGCATGGTCCAGGGTACTGACAGATAACGTCACTTTCTGGCGAGGCTTGAAGGTTTCATCCGAGGCCTGCACGTTGACCGTCAAGAAGCGGTCGGCCGGGGGCACGATCACCGGGAGGCGATCGGCAAAGACCTTGTTGTCGCGCAGCAGCGTGGCGGACAGCTCGAAGTTGGGCGTGCAGTTCCTGCGAATCGGCCATTCGACAACCTGGCTGCCGCCGCCGACGTAGATCAGCCGGTAATCGTAAAGATCGTCGCCCTCGGCGGTGAGCAGTACGTAGGCGTCGTCGAAACGCGTATTGATCAGGATCTTGGCCGTGTCGCCGACACTGTAGGAGGCCCGGTCCAGGGCGATTTCCAGGTCGCGATAGGCGTAGTGGGCGTATCGCCCCCCTTGGCGGGCGATCCATAGATCGACGAAGCCCGACACTTCCGTGCCGTCGGCGCTGCGCGAGGCGACCACCAGCCGGAAGGGCCCTTCCTGGTCGGCCACCCACTTGAGCGAACCGCGGCCGGTCTGGTCGATGTGAACCTCACGCTCCAGGATCGATTCCCCGAGGCGCAGTTGCGGCGTGTTCGGGTTCTTGTCTTTGGAACTGACCTCGCGGTGCAAGCGATGCACCCGAAAAGTGCCGTCCAATGACACCGGTTCGTCGTTAGGGGCTTGGGCCTTGACGGTGATCCGCACCGTGTCGCCGGGTTGGTAGATGTTTCGCTGGGGTTGGAGGCGGATGACGAAAGGAGCGTGCGTGACGGCCACCTGCCCGGTGCCGGTGATGGTGCGCCGGGAGCTGTCGGTCACCTCGGCGTCGATTTCGTAAGTCAAATCAGCCTGGGGGTCTGACTGGAGCGCTCGGGTCTCGAGCCGAAGGTTGGCCAGCCCCTGAGCGTCGGTTGCCAGGTCGAAGGTGCCGACCAAGTCGCGCTGCCGGCGGTGGGGGTACCAGCCCGGCGGCAGGATGCTGCGGAATCTGGCATCGCCGGCCCAACCGCCGAGGACCCGTTCGAAGTACCAGGGCCAGGGCGTGGGCCAGTCGAAGTGCGGACGGCGACGGGCCCGGTACACCGTGCAGCGCACTTTGGCGTCGACCACCGGTTCGCCGAAGTAGTATTTGGCCTCGATGCGCACGTCGACGGGCTGACCCACGCGGCAATCACTTTGCCCGGCTGACACCGAAACTTCGAATTCCGGCTTCTTGTACTCCTCGATGCGAAACTGCGTGCCGGCCCCGGCATCGACGGATTGGCCGTTGACCGCCACTTGAATCCGGTACAACCCCAACGGCGTATCGTCGGGCAGACGAAGATCGCCGGACACACTGCCCCGGTCGTTGGTGGTCAGGGACAATTGCTCGACGATTTGGCCTCGGGGGTCGTAGACGGTCAGGTCGCACTTGCGTTGGGGCAGGTTCTCAAATCTGCCCTGCTGGTAGCCCCTTAGCGTGGCCTTGAAGTGAACGACCTGGTTCGGGCGATAGACGGGCCGATCCGTCAGACAGTAACCGCGAAAGGGTCCGCCATAGCCCCACCATTGCCAGATTCCGTAGGTTTGGCAGACGGCATAGTGGTCCCCTTGCCGCAAGATGAAAAACTCTTGATGCCCGGTCCGGCGCGTCTGGGCATCGGTGTACCGCCGCTGGAGCAGGCCGGCGTCGTTGGTGGCCGCTTCGGAGTGATCGTAGCGTTCCTTTCCAAGATGCCGCTGGATCAAAACGTCGGCCCCGGCTGCGGGTTTCCCGGTTACCGCATCAGCGGCCAGGACAACCGTCTTGCTGCCGGCGCTTTTTGCGACGCAGGACAGTTTGGAGATCAACACCAGGGCGATGCTGCGCGTCGGGCTGGCGGCGTCCTTGCCCACGACCAGGTAGGCGCCCGGCTCGTCGATCGGCAGTACCGTCGGCTCGACGTCGGCCTGGTCTCGCTGCGTCTCGTGGATTTTGTGGTCGCCGCGGTCGGGGACGGGAACCTGCCACCGGGCCACCGGCTCGGTGGTCGGCTGGTAGCCCTTGAAGTTGCGAAACTGATGGTACCTGCGCAGCAGCTTGAACAGGTCGACCCGATAGGCTTGAAACGCGACCTCCCCGACGTTGCGGGAGCGGAAGTGAATCCGGGCCTTTTGGCCGGGGAGCACCGGGGCCGGGGCCGAGAGCGACAATGTGGGGCTGACCAATCGTTCGATGTTGCGGCCGGCCCGCTGGGCCCAGGAACCGGTTGGGTAATCGCGTTCGACGCGGCGGTAGGCTGCTACCGCCCGGACGAACTCCTGCTTGAATGACTCATAGGCCTGGCCCACGTGATACAGGGCATCGGGGGCGTGGGGCGACCGGGGCCAGGTGTCAGCGAGCTGCTCGAACAGCTTGATGGCTTGATCGATGTCTGCGTCGTCGGTGCGAAGGTCGCTATAGTAGAGCCGGGCTTTGAGGAAGAGCGCTTGGGCCGCCCGATCCGAATCGCCGGCCAGCGCCATCGCTCGATCCAGGGCTGCGGCGGCGTGCTTGCGCTGCACGACGCGGGCCCCTCGCCAATCGGTGGGCTGCTTCTCCGCCAGATCCGGTAGTAAGTCCCAGCGGTTGAAGTTGACGAAGCCCTTGGCCTGTTTGATGTAGGCTTCGGCAGCGGCGTCCGAGTCACCAGCCTCCTGAAAAAGCCGGGCAGCCACGCCGAAATGAAGGACGGCCAAGTGCCGGAAGTCGTTCCGCTGCAAGCCCACCTCTGCCAACGCCACGTGCAGATCGGGGCGGCGGGCCAGGGCATCACGGGTCTCGAGCAGGGAGGCCAGCAGGGTTGTGCCTTCGTCCCACTTTCGCATCTTGATCAGGCACTGACCCTTGATCAGCAGGGCCTGGTCGACCGTCTCGGCGGTGGGGGAAGCCCCCAGGCAGCGTTCCGCGGCCGATAACGCTGCCGGGTAGTTGTGGCGTTCAAAGGCCTGGCGGGCGGCCGAAAGATCGTCCGCGGGGTCTCCCATCGACCCCCTGCCCGGCCCAACCACGACCAGCACCAACGCAACACCTGTCCACCCGAGCTTGGT
>JBHHVM010000173.1:0-7100 GCA_046754265.1 Phycisphaerae bacterium | reverse complement strand
TCGGGAGACTTGGAAACCCCTTGATTATTGACATGATTTGCCTCCCCTGCGCGGTTGGCAGCATCCTGTAGGGTGACGACACGATACACCGGCCCGGGGCGGTGTGGCAAGGGCTTCTTCAGCCGGCGACGCATTGGCTGGGTCTTACTCGGCTGTGGCGACCAGGGCGACGCCGGTGTAGGGCTGGGCCGTGGAACTGCCGCCCACCGCGTAGAACGTGCCCGAGCCGTCGCCCCAGACTGCGTGCAGGGTTTGGACGGTTGGGGTGACTTGCGGTGTCACTTCGAAGGTGGAGAGGTTGATTGAGGCGGCAGTGCCGATGAGGCCCACGACAACGGCTTGGGTGGGGTTGTCCAGGAAAACTCCGTTCAAGCCGGGCAGCGGTGCGACCGATTGGCTGGACCAGCCAGCCCCGTCGAACACGGCAAGCACGCCGTTGGATCGCCCGCCGACGGCCACGATGTGGTCGGGCCCGGTGCCCCACAGCGTGATCAAGTCCTGGCCCGTGCCGCTGGGCACTTGGGACCACTCCAAGCCATCGTAGCCCAGGATGACCCCGCTCTGGCCGACGGCGAAGACGTGCCGGGCTGAGGAGCCCCAGACTTTGAGCAGGGCGGTCGACTCGCGATCCAACTCGGGCAGGGTCACCGGTTGCCAAGCCCGTCCGTCGTAATGCAGGATGACCATCGGGCCGGCGGCGACGTCTCCGCCGACCGCCCAAACGTCGTCGACGGCGCTGCCCCAGACGCCGAACAAGTCACTCGAAGTGCCGGTTTCGGTAATCTGCCAATCGGTCCCGTCGAAAAACAGCGCGGTCCCCTGCTCACCGACGGCAAAGACGGCATCGGGGCTGACGCCGAATACCCAAATCAGCAACGGCACCTGTGGAAGATTCATCGCCGACCATCCGGTGCCGTCGAAATGATAGGCCTGGGCCCGGTCCGGTTGGCCGCCGACGATGTACACGTCGTCAGGGGCTGAACCCCACACGGACGATAAGAACCCGGCATCAGCAGTGTCGAAGGCCGGCATCCAGGTCAGTGTGGTGGCGGACTCGGTGGCGAGGCTGGATTCGCCGCCGCCTGCGGGCGGGCCTGGGTTGCACGCCAGCGCGAGGATGAGCACTGCCAGCGAACAGCGGATCAGGGCGGGTTTCATAGCGATTCGAGAAAGCGGATCAGGTCGCCGCGTTGGTCGGCGTCGAGGGCGTCGAAGGCATCTCGTGAAGGTTGGGCTTCGCCGCCGTGTTCGGCGATGGCTTGCTCGAGGGTTTCGGCCCGTCCGTCGTGCAGGTAGGGGGCTGCTGCGGCAAGGCCCCACAGCGGTTGGGTGCGGAATTCCGACCCGTCGGCTGCCCCAAGCGTCAGGCCGTCGGCCAGCGATGGGCCCATGTCGTGCAGCAGCAGGTCGCTGTAGGGATAGATGGGCAGGTTCTCGGCTGTAGTGAGTGTCGAAGTATGGCAGTCGGCGCACCCGATGGACTCGAAAACCCCTTGGCCGCGGTCCACGGCCAGGTCGATCGGTCCACGCGGCGGGGCGGCCAGGTTCAGGACGTAAACCAGCAGGTCTCGCAGGTTGGCTGGGCCGATTTCCGGGTCGGGAATAAAGTCGTCATCGGTGCTGCCGTCGCCTCCGGTGTCGGGCGGGGAGACCTGGGCATAGGCGGGGCTGGCCAGGCTCAAGCCAGCCAGCAGGTTGCTCAACCACTTCCAGAACCCGCCGTCGGGGGCGCGTCCAAGCGCCTGTTCGCCGTCGATGGGCTCGGAGGTCAGGCCCATTTGATTGATCAACATGCCGCGGACGATGGATTCGACCGTGGCAGCCTGGGCTTTGCGGCCGTAGCGCCCGACGCGCTGGCCGTCCAGGTTGGCCCGGCCGGAGATGCCGTCGCCGTCCAGGTCAAACGGATCCTGCCGCAGGAGGATCTCGTCGTCGGAAACCGTTTCGAGCAATCCCAGGCCAAACAACGGTGCGACGTTGCGCTGGACGAGGGTGTCCTGACCGCCGTCACCGCCGGCAAAACGAAACTCATGCAGCCCGCCGGCAGACGCTGGAGTGTCGCCGCCGTGACACTGCGTGCAACTGGCCACCGTCGCAAAAAGGCCCAGGCCTTCACCGGCGACGAATCGTTGTTGGAATAGGGTTTGTCCGGAGGCGAACTGTTGGCTGGCCTCCTGCGTCAGGCCGATGACTGGCTCGCCGGCGGGCGCAGCCAGGGGATTCACCGGCGCGGTCAAGGTGAAAACGGCGTCATCGTCCGGGGCTGGGTCGTCCTGGTCGGGCACGCCATCGCCGTCGTCGTCCGGGTCGGCATTGTCGCCCTGGCCATCGCCGTCGGTGTCGGTCGATTCGGCGGCATCGTCGGGAAAGGCGTCCTGGGTATCGGGCACGCCGTCGCCGTCGGTATCGGCTGGCACGTCGCCCGTTCCGCCGACAGCATCGGCACCGTCCGTCGAGATCGCGCCCTGGTTGTCTACGGCGTCGTCACCTGCAACCGATCCCCCACCGCCACCGCTGCCGCCGGCCGGCGCACATCCCGGCGGCCCGAGGGCCAAGATCGATCCGAGGCAGCACAACGGCAAGACCCAACGCATTTGACCACCCTCGCAAAAAAACACCGTGGGCGGTTGCCGGCCCGCCTGACCTTATCTTAACCGGAGTGGCCACGGAAGATACAGCGATCACGCGGTCAACGAACGCGTCGCCGGGTCCCTACATTTGCGTCAGGCCCGTTTATCCCGGCCCATGCATGGCGCAGCCCTTGGCCGCAACGGATGGCAGGACGCGCCCTAATCGGTAGCGTCCTGGGCACGAAGGCGCGTTGAGTGGCACGGTCAACCGCAGCCTGGCCGCCGATGTCGCCCGAGCCACGGCCTGGCTGCGCCAGACCGTGCCACCCGCCGTGTATGCCGCCCCGGAAGAATCTTCGCGAAGTGCAAAGGAATCGACCGTTTGTAGCACAGTGGGTTCAGTTCGGGCTGGACGTTGGGAGGGACGCCGAATCAGGTCAGCGGGTCGGGCGGCAGGTTGCTTCCGGAGATGACTTGTTGGGCTTCGGCGGCCTGTCGTTTGTGGAGAATGGTCCGGGCCAGGTCCAGGCGGTCGATGATCGCCTTCATGTTGGCGGGTCTTTTGGCGGGTTCTTTCTGGCAGCAATCTTCGATAAGGCGTTCGATGGGTTGGAACAGTTCGACCTCGGCGGGCTGATTGAGTTGGTCGGCCCGCTTGCCGATGTGGCGGAGGCATTCCAGGCTGATGGTCTGATTCATGCCGGTGGCCATGGGTTGGCCGGTGAGCAGCTTGTAAAGCGTGGCCCCCAAGCCGAAGACGTCGGTGCGGGCGTCCAGCACGCCGCGGGTGACCTGTTCGGGAGCCATGTAGTCGATGGTGCCCTGAATGCGGTGCTTGGCGGTCATCATCTTGCAGGCCTGGCCCAGGTCGATGAGCTTCACCCGGCGATCGGGGGTGATGAGGATGTTGCCGGGCTTGAGGTCGGCATGGACGAAGCCCGCCCGGTGCATGGCTTGCAGGCCCTCGGCGGTGTGGCTGAAGAATTGCAGCACTTCCTCCAACGGGGCGGCGAATGCCGGATCGTTCAAGGCCACCCCGTCGACGTATTCCATGAACAGGATGGCTGACTTGATTTTGGTGAGCCGGCGGCGGACGTAGCGCAGCTCGAAGGTTCTGCGAACCACGGGGTGGTCGATGACGCTGCCGGCGGCGTGCTCGTCGCGAAGCTGCTCGACGAACTTCATGTCCTCGGGCTGGCGGACCTTGACCACCTTGATGGTATAGCGGGCCCCGGTCTGCATGTTGCGGGACAGGAACAGGCTGCTGTTGGCACCGGTGCCCAGCTTGCCGAGGATTTGGTAATTGGGTATGTCGATGCTCATGGCGGCGTCCGACCGGCCGATGTCATCGGTCCGGCTGTGACGGTTCCCCATTTCCCAGCGCGAGGGCATGCGAACACCATCGCTCGGCGCGGACATCACCGAGCGATCCGGCTCGCAGCCGGTTGGGCGCTTTGAAATCTGTCCTATGCTGCGGACGACGGGCTCAGCCAACCGGACCGCGAGGGATTCCTACGGGGCCTGGTGGGGGCAAACCTTTGTCGCCGCGAACTTCAAGAGCAATGTCTATCGACCAATCCGCGGGGAGACAGGGCTTGTTCGGCCAAAAAAGATAGGCGTCAAGCGCGAAAAAGGATAATGGCGAGGTCGAGTAAGATCAGCCAAACGCCGCCCAATCCGCCGCGGTCACACTCCAGTATAGGACTTACTGATAATCGGTCAAACCAGGTGGCCGAGGTAAGGCGGGCTGACCTGACCAGCCTCCGCCCTTTTTAACGTCAAGCGGGTCGGAGGGTCACGCAGCCGACGGGGCTGGTGGGCGAATTGTCGTCGGGGGCTGGCTCGGTGAATCGCGGCAGGCACAGGACCGCGACCCATAACTCCAGTCATGACAACTGGTTGCGCGAGACGCGGGGCGGTCTCCCCGCCGGCGGGTTCGGCTTGGCGGCGGTTGGTTGCCCCCGACTTGGGCCTCCATTACCTTGGGTGGGTCGGGGTCTTCGGGGCCGGTGAAGCTGGGGGTGACCAATCTGCGGTTGGATCGTTTGGCCGGTGCCCTCCGAAGCGGGAGTCATTCACAGCGATATGGATCTGGAACGAATCAGCAAAGCCGTCCATGAGATTCTGTTGGCGGTGGGTGAGGACCCTGAGCGGGAGGGCCTTGCCCGGACGCCGATGCGCGTGGCCCGGATGTATGCGGAGCTTTTCAGCGGCCTGGACTGCGACCCGGGCGATCTGTTGTCGGCCAAGTTTACCGAGTGCTACGACGAGTTGGTGGTGCTCAAGGATATTCCTTTCAACTCGATGTGCGAGCACCACCTGATGCCCTTCGAGGGGCGGGCCAGCGTGGCCTATCTGCCCGACGGGCAGGTGGTGGGCATCTCCAAGCTGGCCCGGGTGGTGGACGCCTTTGCCCATCGCCCGCAGGTGCAAGAGCGTTTGACCAGCCAGATCGCCGACACGTTGATGGAAGCGGTCAAGCCCAAAGGCGTGGCTGTGGTGCTCTCGGCCACGCACACCTGCATGACTTGCCGTGGCATCAAGAAGGCCGGCAGCGTGATGGTCACCTCGGCGGTGCGGGGTCGTTGCCGTAGCGATCCGCGGACACGTGCCGAAGTGATGACCTTGCTGCACGGATGAAGCGGCTTTGAGGTTGGGCGATTCGCAGGGAGGCGAGCCGGTTGGCGGTTTCCGATTGTAAGCTGGTCGATTCACCCGCCTGGAGTCGGTTTCCGTCGACACGTTATCAGGGCAGCAAACGAAAGTTGCTGGGATGGGTTCAGGCCCAGTTGGCGGATCTGGCCTATGACCGGGTTTTGGACGCCTTTTCCGGGACGGGGGCGGTATCGTATTTATTCAAGACGCTCGGCAAAGAAGTCACGTGCAACGATCTGCTGGCCTCGAACCGGCTGATCGGTCAGGCCCTGATTCAAAACGACGGTCGGCGCCTGGCCCCATCCGCGTTGAGGCGGGTGTTGGCCCGCGACCCGGAGGTCGAATACGACGATTTCGTCCATCGAACGTTTGAGGGGATTTATTTTACCGATTGCGAGAACGCCTGGATCGACGTTGTGGTTCAGAACATCGGTCGTCTGCGCGGCCAAGCCAATCGGGCGCTGGCCTACTACGGGCTGTTTCAGGCGTGTCTGGTGAAGCGACCCTACAATCTGTTTCATCGTCGCAATCTGTATATGCGAACCGCCAAGGTGGCCCGCAGCTTCGGCAACAAGGCTACTTGGGACCGCAGCTTTGCCGAGCATTTCGAGCGGTTCGTCGCCCAGGTCAACGGCGCCGTCTTTGATGGGGGCGTGCCGTGTCGAGTGACAGGTTACGACGCCCAGGACGTGCCGGGCGCGTTCGACCTGGTATACATCGATCCGCCCTACGTCTCGGGCCGGGGCGTGGGCGTGGATTATCTGGGCTTCTATCATTTCCTGGAAGGGCTGGCTGACTACCGGGCCTGGCCCGATCGGGTGGACTACACCTCCAAGCACCGCCGGCTGATGCCCCAGCCCAACCCCTGGTGCAGCCCCAAGACCAACGCCTCGGCCTTTGCGCGGTTGTTCGAGCGCTTCGCCGACTCGATCCTGGTGGTCTCGTACCGGAGCGACGGCTGCCCGAATCTTGAAGCCTTGGTCGGTTTGATGAAGCGGTTCAAGCCTCGGGTGGAAGTGGTTCAGGCCCGGGCTTATCAGTACGCCCTGTCCAAGAACCGGCGCTCGGCTGAGGTTTTGCTGATCGGCAGGTAGGCAATCTGGGGCGTGACAACCACGTGTCTCCCGGCAGGCTTATTGGGGCGACTGAACCGACAGCTCCGCCCATAGAAGCAGGAGGCCAAGGAGTGTCAGGACGGTGATCAAGGTGGTGACCCCATAGAGCGTTTTGGCGCTTTGATGGACCCTGCCCCGGGCACCTGTCCGACCGCGGATTCGAGAGGTCACAAAGCCCAGAATCCAGGTCCAATGCAGCAGGAGGTGAACCAGGACCAAGACGGCCAGGGCGGCGATGGCGATGAAATGGAGCCGGCCCCAGGCATCGCAGTTGAGCCCCCAGAGCAACCACCCGGCGGACTGCGTGGGTGGCGGAAATACAAACCGTCGAAGTAGTGCCAGCCACAAGACGCCGAGAAACGTGAGCAACAAGGCGGAATCCAACAGGAAATTGACGGCTGGGCGCGACCACCTGGACTGTGATTTTCTGCGGGTACTTGGTCTGGCGGTCTCTGTAACCACTTTGTCGGGCGGTTCTTGTGTCTGGATGCTCATGTGTGTTTTTCTTCCAATACTGGCGTCTGTTTAGCACAATCAGCTTGTGGCGACCAGCTTTGGTTGCTGCAGGAACCAAGCCCCTACTTTCTATCGAAAAGAGCTTGGGTTCATCGCCATTTCCTGGTAGCTTGCCGTCGGTCCGTGTCATGTTCGGGCGCGGGACCCCTGATCACGAAGGGCACATTCGGGCCAATCGGTGACCGAGCCATCTCCAAAACAAGCGGAGCTCGATGAGCTTCGACGGCGCGTTTCCGTCCTGGAA
>JBHHVM010000172.1:0-7135 GCA_046754265.1 Phycisphaerae bacterium | reverse complement strand
CGTGGCGGTGACCATGGCCCGTACCTTCTCGAACGGTGTCAGGTCTTTGACATCCATAGTCTTGATGTCCACGGAATAGACGTGATAGTTTTCGTCCCCGCCCTTGTCCTGCACGTACAGGACGTTGCGCCCGTTGTGGGCCCAGAATTGTGAACGGATTCCGCGATAGGTATCGTGGGTGATGACCTTGTCGTCGTTCTTGCCGATCGTTTTGAGGTAGACGTTCAGCACGCCGTTGTCCGGGGCGATGTAGGTCATCTTGGTCCCGTCGGGCGAGATTTGGGGGGATACCTTGTCCGGATTTCCGAACAGCACGTCCCGCGGAATCAAGGGCGGCAGCTCAGCCTGTAGCGGCAAAGCGCCCAACAAGAGGCCACAGGTCATCGCGCACGGCAGCAGCTTTCGATTCATCGTGTTTCTCCCGGATCAAAGGTAGTTCTGGACATGGCACCCGCCGGAATCTCGATCCGGCACGCCGGCCCGAGGCGGTTCAAACCAGCCTCTCTAGACCCAAATCCTACCGCCCGCGCCCACGACTGTGAAAGACCCCAAACGTGGATTCTTGTACGATGTGGTGTGATTCTTGGTTTGAACAGAGGCCTGCCCTGACGGCTGACACGTCCAACACCCCCCATCTGTCATCTATTGCGAATAGATGACCCGCTGGAAGGAAGCGTAATCGCCAAGATCGACGCTGTTGTTGGTGTCGAAGTCCATGACTTCGCACGCAACCGATGCGGGCCCGGAGGTCGGTCCACCCAGACAATCCGTGAAGGTCGGGTGATCGATCAGGTCGATGACCCCATCGCCGTTTCCGTCGCCAAAGGCGGGGATGCTGGCCGAGACCGGACCGGCCGGCAGCGACTCCGCCATCGTCGCCGTTCCCGATGCTACTGCGGTGACCTGATAGGTCGCCGACGCGATGCCGCTGTCGACAAAGGAAGTGCTTAACGTTTGGGCCACCATGGTGAACCCACTCCCCGTGTCGCGATAGACGCGATACTCAGCCGTTTCGGGTCGTGCGGGGTCAGCCACCTGTGGGTCCAACCAGTTCAACGCCAACGATTGCGAGGAGACATCGGCCACAATCTGCAGGTCGTCCGGCGGCGTCACCGGCACCAGGCGGATGGACGCCATGTTGTTGCCCTCGTTGGTCTCGCCCACCACGTCGGTGGCGTCGGCCACCACGATCAGATCGTGCGGAATCCCATCGGCCATTCCCGGGAAGCTCACCGGGTGCATTTGCCGATAGCCTGAAACCTGAAGCGTCGTGACGCCCACCAGGTTCTGTGGAGCCACCGAATCCAGGTACATATGGACGTCCACCGGACCGTAAATGTCCATCATGCCCGTGTTGCGAACGTAGGCGGTGATGGTGACATTCTCTCCCTCCTGCGGATAAGGAATCGACGCCCTGATCTCCTGCGGGTTGACGCTCAAGTCCGGACCGAGGGGGATTTCCAGCATTTGGATCGAGTCGAAGCCTTGGCCCCACTGGGCCCCGAACGGAGCGCCGGGATTGTTGTTGCTCGGCTTGATCCACACGGCCCGCAGGATTCCCCGGGCGTTGTCCGCGTCCAGATCGATCTGCCAATCGAGGGCCCGGTCGCTGGTCATGTGGGCTGGGCTGGGAAACCAGTCGGTCGAACTGGCTGGGCTGGTCGCGTCCAGGGTCTTGAGCGTGATGCCCACCTCGCCGTCGTAGCCGTCGGCGCCGGTGCCTTTGAACGATCGGCACCCGACAAACGCCATGGGCCCTTGCGGGGTGTTGCCCACCGTCAATCGAGGCCAGCGGGCCCGGTTCTGATAGGGCCCGCCGACCGGCTGAATGCGATCGAAGGCGAACGGATAAACCCCGCCCGGCGTGGAACTCACCGAGAACAGATAATCGAAAACGCCTTCACCGTAGTCGTTACCGCTGGGCAAGGCAGGTTCGGCGCCGCGGACCGTAAACACGATCACCGGCTGATTGGTGATGTCGAAGCAAACCGTCGGCCAAAGCTGCCCCTCCAGGCCCGCAGACGGCAGCGCCGCCATCGCCGGCGACCAGACTCCCGCCCCTCCGTTGAAGTAGGCGTACTCGATGACCCGATCGTTGTTGGTCCAGAAATCCGCGTCGTTATCGCGTACCCAGACCGCGATGGCATTACCGGCTGCATCATAGGCTACGTCTGGTTGAACGTATCCTGATGCACCGGCTGCCAACGCTTGGGCTGGGCCCCAACCAGCCCCCAGCCATCGAGCGGCCCAAATGTCCGTGTCGCTGCCTTCGCCCACGTCGTCGGGTAGCTGCCCGTCGGGGTCCCGGACCCACACCGCCATGGCCGTTCCACCCGGACCGGCCGCCAACTCGCATCGGCCGTCGCCCCGGGCGCCGTTCATCACGCCGGCGGGGTCGTCCAGCACCGGGCCCATGTTGAACCACTGGCCCTGGGCGCCATCGTAAAAGTACGACACCATCTCCTGATTCGCCAAACCCGCCTCCAGCTCGTTAAAGCCTCCCACCGGCTGCAAGGCCAAGGCCTGTGCCTGGGTCAGTTCGTTCTGCGTCACCACCAGCAGCGCCTGGCCGTTGTTGACGAATACCACTCGAGGATCGGTTTCATACAAACCCGTCACCGCCACAGCCTGCGGTTGGCTCCACTGACCACCCGCGGCACTGTAGTAAGAATAATAGACGTCCGGATCCGCAGGTGCGACGCCCCCGTTGGCATCGTGAATCCACACGCAGATGGCGTTCCCGTTGCCGTCCGAAGCGATTCGGGGGCTTTGCAAGGGCGACGCCGGCGGCTGAATCTGCCGGTCACTCGCCCGGCCTGATCCACATCCGGACCCCCAACTGGTGTTGACCAACTCGTAATCGCCGCTGTTCCATTCACCAATCCCCCACAGCACCTTCACATACCCGTGGACGGTCATAATGAAGGTAATACAGGGCCCAGGCACGTAAACGCCGTTGACGAACGAGTAACACATCGGCAAGTCATATCCCACGGAGGGCTGGCCCACGACGCCAAGAGTCGCCAGGCCAAAAAAGAAATCCGCGGCGGCATCGAAAGTCACCGTGCCGGTCAAACCCGGCGTGATGCAGATGTTCTCCGCCTTGAGGCAGGAATCGATGTCGCCGCTGACGGTCAGGTCCGCCTCCATCCCGAAATCGACCGTCAAATGAATCTCGAAATAGACCGGGCCCGCCCAGCCGGTCCACAACGTTCCGTCGTAGAGATTGGTCGAATAGTCCAGAAGCGTCCCCGAGTTCCAGCTCCAGTTGTAGCGATCGTTCGAGTGTGCAATGTCGAAGGGTTGTTCGACGATGGGCTGACCCAGCAGCTTCGCGTTGACCCCGCCTTCCGCTCGATAACTCCAGGAGTCGGTGGTCAAGAAATCTTCAGTGACGTGGATATTCAGGCCGGCCGAGTTTTCCAGGCATCCCAAATAGTCCAGGCACAGCGTGGGCTGGACCTTGTAAGACATTGACGGGTTGTACGGACTCTTTCCCCGAAAGGTATACCGTCGTGCATTGACGTCCCAGAGCGGCGCCGAGGTCTCCACCCAACTGCCGCCCCACCAGCACGGTGGGGGGAGAATCTTGAACGTCTGGCTAACCGTGTTCGAGGCGTTCTCGCCCGCGTCGTAGGCGGTGGCGCTGACCGTGTAGGTGCCTGCCGCCAGGTTGCTCATCGTAAAGGTGGCAAACCACCGGTCGCCCTGCCGCGTGACGCTGTCGACTTGCCGGGTAACAAACGCCGGATCGGTCTTATTGGTCACCTGGAACAGCACGTGGGTCGCTTCCGAGTCACCCGGTGTCACTTGCACCGAAAAACGGTTGGTGACCGCCGTTGGCAGCCCCGCAATGAACGTGCCCAGCGCACTGCCGCCGCCGTCGTCGCGCAGGCAACATACCGCGGGGGGATCACCGGGCGGAGGCGGAGGTTGCGGCGCGTCCACCTGCAAGGTGTCGGTCTGATAGTCCGACCAGCAACCGGCGTCGTCCTCGACGCGAAAGCGGATGTTGTAGGCCCCGGCCGAGAAGCTCTTGGAGAACTGTGACGACGTGCTCAGCAGCGTGCCGTCTGCCAAGGTCCATTCGTATCCGCTGATGGCTCCGTCGTCCGTCCCCGATCCACTAAAGGCCACCTGCTCACCGGTCAGCGCCGGGTTCGGAGCGATACTGTCCAGGCTGGCCACCGGGCAGATATTGACGCCTACCCGCTGGCGAATGCGGATACACGGATCGGCCGCCGTCGCTATCCATACGTCAAAGAACGAAAGATAGCTCCACCCGTCAACCTCGAGATAGCGTTGCTGGACCGGGTCCCAGGTAACTTTCCGGTCCGGATCCATGTGCAACGCCAGCGTGTTCGGCGGCACGCTGGGCCCCATGCGAATGCCCACCCAATAAGTGCCCAACAGCGCCCCGCCGGGCACCAGCTCCACGCTGCGCCACTGCGTGCCACTCAGGTCGCTCAGGTCGATCTGCGCGGTCCACCCCGCTACCACGGCGTACGGCGGGGCCAACTCTCGCACCTCCGCCCACAGGTCCGCCGTCGCCGGGTCAAACTGGGCCAACTCCTGCACCCGGGCCGACACCTCGAGCGCTCCGGCGGCAAGGTCGAACCTCGCCCCCCAGAAATCACCCGCCTCCAGGCTGAGGTTGCCCTCACAAATCCCCGAATGCGTGTCAGCCCATGTGAGCGGCCCCCACAAGATTTCCGACACGGCCCCTTGAGCCGAAGCCTGCGGGCCGGCCAGCCAGACTATTCCACAGGTTGCTAGGGCGACTCGGCTCCGCGTTCGTTCCGAAATACTTTTTCGCTCGTTGTCGTGGTGCTGCGACATGGCATGGACTCCTCGATGCGACCCGAGGGGCCAGGCGTGGCAGACCAACGCCCGCCAGGCTTGGTCCGAGACCATTATCGCATTTGTCCCGCGAAACTCACGCGCGTTTCGCAGAACGGCCTCCCAAGTTGCAGTCCTGCTTGACGCAGACCGGGACATAAACCGCCTGCCAGGGGGCGAGCATTGTCATTGCCTCAAGTCGGCCTTTATTTCAGTTTTTGACGGCGAACCTGTAGGCGCAGGATATTGGAAGTGTGGTGTTCCTTCCGCGCCGGGTGATTGCCTACGAAACGGGCGCAAACCACGACCACCCTGGCGGCAACGTCGCCTTTGCCGATGGCCACGTGGACTTCAGGCCGGAGCCGGGGCCGTTGTCGCCGTAAACTCGAAACTCGCCACTCGAAACTCGAACTCGCCTAAACGATTCCCTGGTTCAGCATCGAGTCAGCCACTTTCAGGAACCCCGCGATGTTGGCCCCGTCGACGTAGTTGCCCGGTGTGCCGTAGGCGGCTGCGGTATCGACGCAGGCCTGGTGGATGCTCTTCATGATTTGGTGCAGTTTGGCGTCCACCTCTTCGCGCGACCAGCTTAGCCGCATGGAATTCTGGCTCATCTCCAGACCGCTGACGGCCACCCCGCCGGCATTGGCGGCTTTGCCTGGGCCGAACAGCGTTTTAGCTTCGATGAACACGTTAACCGCCTCGGGCGTGCTGGGCATGTTGGCCCCTTCCGAGACGCAGATGCAACCGTTCTTGACCAGGGTGTTGGCATCGATGTCGTTGATTTCGTTTTGGGTCGCACAGGGCAATGCCACGTCGCACTTGACGTCCCACAGGGCATTGTGGTCCGCGCCGGCATCGACCGGCTGATACTTGGCCGAGGGGAACTTTTCCACGTATTCCTTGATTCGGCCCCGGCGCACGTTCTTGAGGTCCATGACGAAGTCCAGCTTGGCCTGGTCGATCCCGGCTTCGTCGACGATGAAGCCCGACGAATCCGAGAAGCTCAGCACGGTGCCGCCCAGGGACAGCACTTTCTCGGCCGCGTACTGGGCCACGTTTCCCGCCCCGCTGACGGTGACGCGCTTGCCCTTCATGGTCTGGCTGCGGGTCTTGAGCATCTCTTCGGCGAAATAGACGCATCCATAGCCGGTGGCTTCGGGCCGGATCAGGCTGCCGCCCCAGTTGATGGCCTTTCCGGTGAGCACGCCTTCGAATCGATTCACCAGCCGCTTGTATTGGCCGAACAGGAACCCGATCTCCCGCCCGCCCACGCCGATGTCACCGGCTGGCACGTCGGTGTTGGGGCCTATGTGCCTGAACAGCTCGCTCATGAAACTTTGACAGAAGCGCATCACCTCATTGTCGCTCTTGCCCTTGGGGTCGAAGTCCGACCCACCTTTGCCGCCGCCCATGGGCAGGGTGGTCAGGGCGTTCTTGAAGACCTGCTCGAAGCCGAGGAATTTGATGATGCCCAGGTCCACCGAGGGGTGAAAACGCAGCCCGCCCTTGTAGGGGCCTATGGCGCTGTTGAACTCGACGCGCATGCCCCGGTTGACCTGAACCTGGCCCGAGTCATCGACCCAGGGAACGCGGAACATGATGACCCGCTCGGGCTCGATGAGCCTTTCCAGAATCTTGGCCTGGCGATACTCGGGATGCTTGTCCATCACCGGCATCAACGACTCGACCACTTCGTGGACTGCCTGGTGAAACTCTTCCTGAGCCGGGTTCTGGGTGATCACACCCGCCATGAAGTCGTCAACCACACCTGCCATTGAGGTTTCTCCTTAACGATTGCTGCCGATCTAAAACTCGAGGTGTCGCGATGGGCCGCCGGGCCAACATGGCGCTGCCTCCCCAGAGATAAAGACCGGCCATGGTATGCAAATCCCCCCCTGGAACACAACCCATACGGAGCTGAAAATCCCGTTCCCCGTCGGGTCGGTCTCAGGGTCGGGCATTGGCGAACTACCCCGGGGCGGTAGAATACGGTCATGACCTCTGATGCCAGCGTCGGGACCAAAACCGTGGCCACCCTGGGCCCCGCCACCGCCTCAGTTGACGGCGTGGAGGGGCTGTTGCGGGCTGGGGTGGACGTGGTGCGGATCAATTTTTCGCACGGCAGCCAGGCCGAGCATGAGGCGGCCCTGGGGGCGGTGCGGGACGCAGCCGGGCGGGTGGACAGGCCCGTGGCGGTGATCGGCGACCTGTGCGGCCCGAAAGTTCGGCTGACCGACATCGACGGGGGTTCAGCCGAAGTGGTCCCGGGCCGGGAGATTCGCCTGGTGCGCGA
>JBHHVM010000171.1:0-7148 GCA_046754265.1 Phycisphaerae bacterium | reverse complement strand
GCGTTCGATGGCTCGGAGGTTATCGTGGTCTTCGCTGCTGACGAAGGATAGGGCTGTCCCGGTGGCCCCGGCTCGGCCCGTTCTGCCGATGCGATGCACGTAGGTCTCGGGTTCGTCGGTCAGATCGTAGTTGATGACGTGAGAGATGTCATCGATATCCAACCCGCGGGCGGCGATATCGGTGGCCACCAGCACAGCCGTCTTGCCTGATCGAAAGCCGGCCAATGCCCGCGTGCGGGCGTTCTGGCTCTTGTTGCCGTGAATCGCAGCCGCCGCCACCCCGGCACGACTCAAATGTCGGACCACCTTGTCCGCTCCGTACTTGGTGCGGGTAAAAACCAAAGCCCTCGAATAGGGCGTGTGCTGCAGGACGTTGCATAACAGGGACGGCTTTTCTTTTTTCTCGACGCGATAGGACCAGTGGTCGACGGTCGGGGCCGCCGACGACACCCGGGCCACCTCCACCGATACCGGATTCCCCAAGATGTCCTTGGCCAAATCTCGAATAGGACGCGGCATGGTCGCCGACAGCAGCAGCGTCTGCCGCTGCTGGGGGATCCGCTTGAGAACCCGGCGGATGTCCGGCAGGAAACCCATGTCCAACATGCGATCGGCTTCATCCAGCACCAGAATCTCAACCGAATCCAGCCTGATCGTGCCATCGGACATATGGTCCATCAGGCGGCCCGGCGTCGCCACCAGGATATCCACCCCCGCACGCAAAGCCCGAGTCTGCGGGTTCTTGTTGACCCCGCCGAAAACGACGGTTTGCCTCAATCCGCTGAAGCGCCCGTAGGTCGAGAAGCTATCGGAAATCTGCTGGGCCAGCTCACGGGTCGGAGCCAGCACCAGGGTGCGAATGTTGCGCCCACTTGGCCGCCTACCGTCTCGACGGTTCGGCGACCGACCTGCCGCCAAGCGCTGCAGGATCGGCAGGGCAAATGCGGCCGTCTTGCCGGTGCCGGTTTGGGCACACCCCAAGACGTCCTTTCCATCGAGGATCAAGGGAATGACCTGGGCCTGAATCGGCGTGGGGGTCTCATAGCCGGCGGCCTGAACCGCATCCAAAAGCGGCTTGTAGAGCCGCAAGTCTTCAAATTTCATAAAAAACATACTCTCTGAGGGTTCTACAGGCGGGACGTGTCAAACGCGCGGTGCATCTGTCAAAAACATCGAGGCCTGCTCGTCAATAAGCTCTTTGTGGTGGTTGCCCCAAGAACTTGGTTGGCGGCATCCTATGGGCTGGGCTGTTGTTTGTCAAATCGCAGGCGGGCCCCCTCCAAATATCCCGGACCATGGGCCGAATAGCCCCCTGACGCCCAAGCAGGGCCGCTTCGCGAACGCCTGGACGGTGGACCGGACGGTTTCTGGGACGCTACAATGGGGTGAATCGATGGCCAAGCATACGCACATCCCACTTGAAGCCGGTATTTGCCGTCAGTGCGGCTATCGCACCAGTACCGTTTCGATCGGCTCTTGCCCCGACTGCGGCGGACCGGTGGTGGCACTGGCCTTGCCGCGGGCGCCGCGGCTCACTTGGCTAAGTCTGCCTCCCATGCGCTACCAGACCCATTACATTTGGTTCGTGTTGCTGTCGGCGGTTGACATCATGCTGACCTGGATCATCCTTGGGCTAAACGGCGTGGAACTGAATCCGTTGGCTGCCGATGTGATCGGGCGGCAAGGCCTGTCCGGCATGATCGGGTTCAAGTTCTGCCTGGTGGTCCTGGTGGTCATCATGGCTGAAGTAATAGGCCGTCGAAGAGACCGCACCGGACGAAGACTGGCTGAGTGGGCCATCGCCCTGACCACCATCCCCGTGGCCACCTCGCTCTATCAACTTTTGGTCCATTAACCCGCGAGCCGTTGGATCAATCCGCGCCCCAGGTCAGTTCCGTCATGGCCCAGGAATAACCCACGCCAAAGCCCGCCAGCACGCACCGTTGGCCCGGTTGAAAACATCCCTGATCCATCCGTCGTCGCATCAGCAGGGGAATCGAAGCGCTGACCGTGTTGCCGACGTCCTCCATGTCCACCGGCAGTTTGGATTCCGGGATCCGCATGATGGACCGCAATCGATCCAGCATGAATCGGTTCGCCTGATGAAACAGAAACCAGTCGACCTCTTCCCATTCCAGGCCGACTTGATCCAGAAGCCGGTCGATCCCCGCCTTCACCGAGGTCAGCGTGAACGAAAAAATCTCCGGGCCGTTCATGAAAAGGTGGCGGTCCTGCGGCGCCGCGCTCTGCGGCAAACGGGCACAGCCGCCACGGACGATCAAATTGGCCCCGCCGCGACCGTCGGTTCCGACGACGGTGGGCCCCAACCGGGCCACGCATTGTTCGGGCGAAGCGCTGATCAGGGCAGCGGCCCCCGCATCGCCGAAGATGGTGACCGTGGCCAGGTCATGCGGATCGCAGTACTTGGAATAAGTGTCAGCCACCACCAACAGGACGTTGCGGGCCGATTCTGAATGCACCAGCGCCCGGGCCAGCCACAGCCCGTAGGTGAATCCCGAGCAACCCAGGTTATAGTCCAGCGCCCCGCAGCTCACCGGCAAACCCAGCCGGTCCTGCAACAGACAAGCCGTCGAAGGAAGAAAATAATCGGGGGACTGCGTGCAAAACAACAACACGTCGATGTCACCGCGATTCAGCCCGACCTCATCCAGCAAACCCTCAGCCGCCGCGTGCCCCAAATCGGCCGCCGTTTCGCCCGCTGACGTGATGTGCCGGGCGCGGATGCCCGTCTTGGCATAGATCGCCTCGGCGCTCCACCCGGGATTGGCTGCGACCAGCTCCTCGTTGGTGCGGACCCCAGCCGGAAGATAAAACTGTATGCCGCGAAGATAAGCAGTCATCACGATCCCATCGTTCCCCGGACCAGCTCGAGGATGCTGGGCACCGACTGTAGCTTCCCAGTTTCATTCGCGTCCAGCGTCACCCCGAAATCACTCGTCAGCGCAAACAGGATCGACATGGTGCCCATCGAGTCCCAGGCTTCAACGTCCTGGGCTTGGGTGTCGGGCCCGATTTCAGCGCGAGGCACTCCAAGGGCCTCGGCAATCTTCTCCATAACCTGCTCTTCCAACGTCATGCTTGCTCCACTCCATCGAGCCCTGCCCGACGCCGACTTTACGCGGGAAGACCGTCCACCAGGGTCGCAAAGAAATCTTCCATGCACGCACTGTCCACAGCCAGCGGCGAATAGCCCAAGCTCAGCGTCAGCGTACCGCAAAACTCGGTGGCGCTCACCAGCATCAACCCCCGCAGCATCACCGTCCCGGAACTCACAAACGCCTCGACCGCTTCGACGTGCGAAAAGCCCAGCCTATCCGCACGAATCGGCCCGATGTCCGTGAACATCAATCGACTCGGGCAATCGTCCTTTTCCGCCCCCCTTTGCAACTGGCGCTTTGCGATCCTCTTGAACCACCGGAACGGCAGCACGCCAAACACCAGGCGAGCCCCCAACGCGAACGGGATGAATCTAAGCGCCCAACGCGTCCTCTTGTCCACTTCCGGACGAAACATCTGCCGATGAGGCCTGCCCATGAACGCCGCCCGGGCGGCGTACATCTGGTCGCGCACCTGGCCAACCCACTCGTCCAGACCATCCCCCCCCGCCGGGTCCACACGCAGGCTCAGCAGCCCCGCGAGATTGCACGGCACGTTGGCTTGCTTCGACGGCAGGTAGCGCCGCAGGTCCAACGTCGTCCGAACCCGCAACGAACCGCTCGCCGAGTGAGGGACCTTCAAGAGCGCCGCCCGAATGAACGACGCCAACAACACCTGGCTCACCGTGGCCCGGTGCCGGCACGCGTACCGAAAAACCGCGGCATGTCGCTCGGGAGGTATCTGCTCGATCAGGAATCGACTGCTCGGACCGATCGAGGCCGATGCCGGTGGACGTGGCAGATACCACTGACCCGCCGGGCTGCGGTCCCGCGTTGGGGAAGTGGGGCTTGGCTGCGGCGCCGATGACCCAGCCCCTGATCCCCCACGAGGAATCTGCCCCAGACTGCGATCGCGATTGGGGTTTGGCGACGGTGCGTACTCCGAATCATCCGCCAAACGCGAGTACGTCTGGGCCAATAGATACGCGTAATCCTTGGCGGCCTGCCCATCGCCCATCTTGTGGTCCAACTTGACGCACAGAACATCGACGGTGTCCCGCAACAACACGACCTTCACGGCACATTCGCGTTCCCGATCGATCGGTTGGGACAGCACGCCCTCCAGGCTGTCCCGCCAGGAATCCGTCGGGCACACCTCCAAGAGTCGTAACGAATCCAGGTCCTCAATCGGCTCCCAGAACGGCCTGAACCAATGTTCCAAAAACCGACACCCCAGATAGGGCTCAGCCTCCAACGTCAGGCGAACCGCCCGCGCCAAGAGCCGTTCATCGAGCCGGCCATTGAGCCGCACCACAAGCTGCACGCAAAACGGGTTCGCCCCCACTTGCTCAATGGCTGAGAATACCCGGTCCAGAACCGTCGTCGGATAACGCGGCGCAGGCCCACGCCCGGTCACCGCAGACTTGCTTGTTGGCTGGGCACAAACGGGCGTCGACATAAGGGGGCATCTTCAACGAGCACACCGCAGACGCGGCCCGCTCAACTCGGGTCTCTTGCGAGTTGATATCCTACCGCGTTTTCCCGAACCCTTCACACCCGGACTGTTGCTGAAAGCGCGCCGTAGAACCAATGTGGCACCGGTTTTCAACCGGTGGCGCCGGTGGAATCGGCGGGAGGCACGCCACTCCCAACGCCCCCCGTCCCCGAGCCCCGCCCGAACCAGCGGCGCAGCGCTTCCACCAACGCGGCATCCAAACGGCTAATACTGTTCTGAACGGGAAACCCCTCAGCCCGACAGCGCTCGATGACCGCCCGGGAAGTGACCCCCAATTCCCGGGCCAACGCTTTGACTTTCACGCCCGCCTGACCCATCTAGGCACTGGCCCCGCCGGCGGCGCTCCGCCCGACGGGCCTCTCGAACCGATCCCCGGTCTGCCGTTCCAGCTTCTGCCGCAACGACACCAGCCGGCGCACCAACCGCCGCGAATACATCGCCTGGTCCCGCCGATCCGGCAAAAACTCCCGCAGATTCCTCGGATCACGGCAATAGGCCAGCAACGCCTCCAGCGACGAAAACCGCCGCTGCTCCGTCAGATGATGAACCAGGCCGAACTCCACGCGCCCTGCCGTCTCGTCCGGTTCTTCGGATATGTGGCGGGCAAAAAGACGCGTCAACGAATTGTCGCCGTTCATGGGCGGACCCTCCCTGATCGTAGCCCCCGAAACTGTCCAGCAGAAGTGCCGTGCGAGTCCCGCGCCGGTCAAGCCCGACCGACGGCCCCATCAACTCCACATCTCCCTAGCAATATACCTCCACCCCAATCCGCACGCAAATCACCCACGCCAACAAGGCCCACAGCACCGCCAGCCCGCAAACCAATGGCTGCTACCCCGGCGAACCCGGCCCCAGCCATGGCTTAAGCGCTACTTCTCCGACTCGTCCTCGTCGGCGGCGCCCTCCACCTCGTGGATCGGCTTTTCCAACTCGACCCCCTCCACCAGGGCGGATTCAACCATCATCGGCACCGCCAAGCCCAAACGCAGCACTTCCAATCGGCCTCCCCCCTCCTGCAACGCCGCCTCCAGGGCGTCGGCCGACTGCCGACACCAATCCGCCTCCTCCTTGGCCCCTTGGGCACGCAAGCTGGCCTCCCACTGCCGGGCAATCTCCAGCCGGGCCAGCCCCACCGCCCGCGTTGCGCTTTGCACTTGCCTCGGTACGCTGAACCACTCGGTTACCCGCTCTTCCAACCGCAGCAGCAGCGACCAGGCCACCACGAACCCGCCTTCTTGTGCCAATAACTGGCACCGAAGCACCCGGTTGTACAACGCCGCCGCCCGGCTCTCGGCAGGCAGCGGGGCCAGCGCCGGCTCCAGGGCGGACAACGCCCGCTCCAAGCGCCCCATCCGCCCGTATAACAACGCCCGATACAGGCTGGCCAACTGGGCCACCTCAGGCCTATCGTCCTCCAGAAACACGCCCAACGCCGAAGCCGTCCGACGAATCGCCTTGGACTCCCCGTCCGCCTCATCCGGCCGCCAGATCGCCCCAATTGCAGCCGCATAGGCCGACAAACTCTCGACCGACCGCTCCAACGCCGCGATGGTCAACGCCTGCGGATCCGCCCCTTCGCCGCCCTCTTCCTCTTCACTTTCATCCGCAGGTGGAATGGCCTCCAACGCCGTCCGGCAGGCATCCAACCGAAACCGGGCCTGCTCCAAACCCGACATCAACCCCGCCCGGTCCCCCGACGCTTCGATCCCCAGCAACAATCGACTGACCCTCGGTTCGATCTGGCGAGACAGCATCCAATTGGCCGCGGCCAGTTGGTAATTGACTTTCTGCAAGTCAGACGCCGCCCGCTCGCCAGCCGACAGCAATGCCTCGATCCGTCCGTCCACATACGCCAAGTGCCCCGCCTCGTCACTGACTCCCTCGGCATACACCTCCCCCGACAACACCCATCCCTCGAACTCGGCCTTTTCCCCCGCATCACCCGGTGCAATCTCAACCGCGGCAGCCGGCTTGGACGTGGAGCCTTCCACGCCGGCCCAGGCCA
Organism: Phycisphaerae bacterium; assembly: GCA_046754265.1. Classification (GTDB taxonomy): domain Bacteria; phylum Planctomycetota; class Phycisphaerae; order UBA1845; family UBA1845; genus OFTM209. Next base: position 511 of record JBHHVM010000171.1, on the reverse strand, counting down.
CACCGCACCCGGCCAGGCCAACGGCCAGAACCCATACCCAAACCCATCGTCCTGTCTTTGCCATGGGCAAGTCCATTTCCCGGATCATCCGATACACACAGCACGGCGGCCCCGCACTCCAAGAACCGCCGGACCTTGGCCGGATCAAGTATAGCACTGCCGCCAAGGAAAAAAGACCCCGACAAGCGTTGCCGAAGCCTTGGGCACAACCCCACCCGTCATCCCCGGGCACGCGCCTGGGCCCGGAGGATAAACCGCTATTCCTTACCGCTTTGCATCATGTGCCGCACCCGGGCTTCGACGTGGTACATGTCCTTGGTCATCTGCGCCAACTGCACCAGGTCCCGCATGGCTGAAACCTCTTCCACCTGCTCATCCACATACCAGTTCAAGAAGCTCCGCGTGGCATAGTCCTTTTCTTTTTCCGCCAACGCAACCAGGGCGTTGATCTGCTTTGTCACCTTCAATTCCGAATCCAACCCCCCTTTTAGAATCTTCATCGGGTCCGAGA